>NZ_LTCZ01000440.1:0-68539 GCF_001583455.1 Rhodococcus sp. LB1
ACCTCAGCGACGCATGACACCCCGCGCTAACCCGGTAGCGCTCCCCCGCTCGCTTCCGATCGCTCTGTCGACGCGTTCCGGAGAAGGTATTCACTGGCGATCCCTGAAAGGTGACCGAGAATGAAACAGCCCACGTCGACGAGTGGTTCCGGTCGAACACTTGCAGAAAAGGTCTGGTCACGGCACGTGGTTCGCCCGGGGCCCGGTCAAGAACCAGACCTCCTGTACATCGATCTCCATCTCGTGCACGAGGTCACCAGCCCGCAAGCGTTCGAAGGCCTTCGCCTCGCCGGTCGCACGGTTCGACGACCCGACCTCACGATTGCCACTGAGGATCACAACGTTCCCACTGTCGACATCCTTGCTCCGATCGCCGACCCGATCTCCGCGACACAGATTGCCACGCTGCGCCGTAACTGTGAGGAGTTCGGCATCAAACTGTTCTCGATGGGACACGAGGGGCAGGGCATCGTGCACGTCATCGGTCCACAACTCGGACTCACTCATCCGGGAACTACCGTGGTCTGTGGCGACTCACACACCTCCACGCACGGTGCCTTCGGCGCACTCGCCTTCGGCATTGGGACGTCGGAGGTCGAACACGTCCTCGCTACCCAGACCCTGTCGATCCGGCCCTTCAAGACCATGGCCGTCGAGATCGAAGGAGAATTGCCTCCCGGCGTGACCAGCAAAGACGTCATCCTCGCCGTCATCGCTCGGATCGGTACCGGCGGCGGTGCCGGATACGTCCTCGAATACCGGGGTGAGGCGGTGAGGAAGATGTCGATGGAAGCGCGGATGACAATGTGCAACATGACTATCGAGGCGGGCGGTCGAGCGGGGATGGTTGCACCCGATGACACCACTTTCGCATACCTTCGCGGCCGCCGTTACGCGCCGAGCGGCCACGAATGGGATCGGGCAGTCGAGACGTGGCGGGAGCTACACACCGACGACGACGCCGAATTCGACCAAGTCGTCTACATCGACGCGTCCTCGTTGACGCCGTTCGTCACCTGGGGCACCAACCCCGCGCAGGGCCTTCCACTCGAATCTGCCGTACCCGATCCAGCGACCATCACGGACGAGCGTGAAGCAATCTCGGCCCGCAAGGCCCTCGACTACATGGGTCTATCGCCAGGGACCCCGTTGCGCGACATCGGTATCGACGTCGTCTTCATCGGATCCTGCACCAACGCCCGGATCGAGGATCTGCGTGCCGCCGCGTCGGTGCTCTCCGGCCGACGTATCGCCGACTCCGTCAGGATGCTCGTTGTTCCAGGATCAATGTCGGTCAAAGCCCAGGCCGAACGGGAAGGCCTCGATCGGGTGTTCACCGAGGCGGGCGCGGAATGGCGTGCGGCCGGCTGTTCGATGTGTCTCGGCATGAACCCTGACCAGCTTTCACCAGGACAGCGCAGCGCATCCACGTCCAACCGAAATTTCGAGGGGCGCCAGGGCAGGTCTGCCCGCACCCACCTGGTCTCACCGCTCGTGGCCGCCGCAACTGCGGTGCGCGGAACGCTTTCCTCGCCGACGGACCTCGTCCCCGTGAACCACGCCGAAACTCACCGACCGATCCGCGTCGGATAGGTCCAGGAGACAAGATGCACGCCTTCACCACCCACACCGGAGTCGGAACACCACTCCGCGCGTCCGATGTCGACACCGACCAAATTCTCCCCGGTGAATATCTGAAGAGAGTCACCCGAACCGGATTCGAGGACGCGTTATTCGCCACCTGGCGATCGGACCCCGGATTCATCCTCAACGTCGAGCCCTTCTCTCGCGGTAGCGTGCTTGTCGCCGGTCCCGACTTCGGAACCGGATCGTCCCGCGAACATGCGGTGTGGGCACTGATGGACTATGGGTTTCGAGTCGTGATCGCGTCCCGCTTCGGTGAAATCTTCAAGGGAAACGCATCAAAGGTGGGGCTCCTTGCCGCGACTGTCGAACAGGCTGACGTCGAACTGCTGTGGAGCAGGCTCGAGCACAGTCCGGGTATGGAACTGACGGTCGATCTTGGTGCGCGCCTGATCACTACGAATGATCTGACTGTGCCGTTCACCATCGACGACTACACCCGGTGGCGTTTGATCGAGGGCCTCGACGACATAGGATTGACTCTTCGACACGAGTTCGACATCGCCACGTTCGAGGCGAGCCGATCGACCTACACACCCGCAATCCGGCGGTGATCATTCTGCACGGCATCAGGTGCCGAACTCCCCGCAGTAGAGCTGATCCAGCTGCGGACACCGTTTTGATTTAACAGACGGATACTTGCCGGACCCCCCACTTCGAAGGATCAATCATGTCTGGGCTTGATACGCCTCTCACCCCACTTCGTTTCCTCGCTCGGGCCGCGGAGGTACACCCGAACAAGACCGCAGTGATCGACGGCGATCGCACATGGACGTACGCCGAATTCGCGGCCGATGTCACCCAACTCGCGCACGCCCTGCGCGCCTCGGGAATCCGTGTCGGCGACCGGGTGGCCTATCTTGCATCCAACAGCGCCGAAATGCTGTTCGCCCATTTCGCAGTTCCGCTGACCGGCGGCATCCTCGTCGCGATCAACACCCGGCTGTCCGCCGAGGAGATCACCTACATCTGCGATCACTCCGAGGCCAGGATCCTCATCGGTGACGCCGCACTTCTACGGGGGCTCGGCGAACACCCGAATCTCGCCACCGTCGCAGAGATCGTCGAAACCCCCAGCCAGGACGGCACCTACGAGCAGGTGCCCGGCACCACCAGCTATACGGGGCTGTTGACCCGCGGCCACGGCGAAGCCATCGCATGGGAAGTGGACGACGAGACCCGCACCATCGCGATCAACTACACCTCCGGCACCACCGGCCGCCCCAAGGGTGTCATGTATACCCACCGCGGCGCCTACCTCAATGCGCTCGGCGAGCTGCATCACCAGCGATTCGCGCTCGATACCAAGTACCTGTGGACCCTGCCGATGTTCCACTGCAACGGCTGGTGCTCGGCCTGGGCCGTCACGGCAGCGGCGGGCACCCACGTCTGCCTGCGTGCGGTCCGCGGCGACGCGATCTGGACCCTGATCGACACCGAGCACATCAATCACCTGGCAGGCGCACCCACCGTGCTCTCGCTGCTGGCGTCCGCACCACAAGCGCACCCACTCGCGAGCCCGTTGCTGATCGTCACCGCCGGCGCACCGCCGAGCCCCACGACAATCGATGAAATCCGTTCCCTCGGAGCCACGTTAGTGCACGTCTACGGTCTCACCGAGACGTACGGACCGTACTCGGTCTGTGAGGAAAAGCCCGAATGGGCCGACCTCGACCCCGGGAAGCAATCCCGTCTGCTGGCCCGGCAAGGAGTCGGCTTCCTCACGGCGGACCACCTGCGGGTGGTCCGCGAGAAGCTGGCCGATGACGGCAGCCTCACCGATGTGGACTCCGATGGCGTCGAGATGGGCGAAATCGTCATGCGCGGCAACAACGTCATGAAGGGTTACTACCGCGACCCCGCCGGCACCGCTACTGCCTTCAGCGGTGGATGGTTCCACTCCGGTGACCTCGGGGTCATGCACCCCGACGGATACGTGCAGCTACTCGACCGCGCCAAGGACGTCGTGATCTCGGGCGGAGAGAACATCTCCACCATCGAGGTCGAACAAGCGCTGATGAGTCATCCCGCCGTCGCCGACGTAGCTGTCATCGGGGTTCCCGACGAGAAATGGGGAGAACGGCCCAAAGCGTTCGTCGTCCTCAACCCTGGTACCGCCGGCAGCACCGAAGAACTCGTTGCCCACGTCAAAACCAGGATCGCCTCGTACAAGGCTCCCCGTTCGGTCGAATTCCTCGTCGAACTACCCAAAACCTCCACAGGCAAGACCCGTAAGAACGAACTTCGCGACTCCGAATGGAAGGATGCCGAAAGTCATATCCAAGGCTGAAACAAGCAAATCGCCACGATCGAATACCCAAGACAGAGGGCAACCGAGAAGTGCACCGTTGGCGTGATCGACAATGCTCCGCAACTCGTGCCGACGCCCAAGCTCGGGGCAAAGTTCGACACCGACCACTGTCCCGTGTCCAGCGTGGACCGACGACGAAGGGCACGCCCAGCAAGTGACCGAGTGACGACGCCGCCTCCCGTAATGGTCCAGCACACCAGCCAGCCGATCCTTCTATGCGGCCGCAGTTGTCATGTACCGAGAGCACACGCGCACACGACACTCCCGCCCTGCCCCCTTCGTCGAGGTCGCGTGCTGTCGCCGCTGAACCGCACGCCAATCTCACCGACACTCGAACGTGCCGAACCGTCAAGTCGAGCCAACCCGCCGTAGGTCACACATGGTTAGCTGAACCCGTGACAATCGATAGATTTGACAACACATTGAAGACGAACGATCGGAATGCGCTCGACGCTCCTCCGGACATGGTCTCCGCTCCCGGTTATCTCCTGCGGCGGCTTTACCAGGCCTACCAGTCGGCATGGCTGAAACATGTCGATCCGGTCGCTACCGGACCGCAGGCCGCCGTACTGATGGCCGTAAGGAGTAACCCTGGCGTCGAGCAGGGAGCTCTCGGAGCATCAGTCGCCGTCGACCGATCAACTATGGCAAGCATCGTCAAGCGCCTTGTGGAACGGGGCTGGCTCGAGAGGAAAAGGCCCGCCGAAGATGGGCGTAAACGACTGCTATTCCTCACCGACGCGGGCTATGAGTCAATCGACGCGATTGTCCGACGCGCCCAGGAGCTCGACATCCTTCTCATGGAGGGATATGGGCCCCTCGGCCAAGAACTGATTGTCGACCTACTGAGGTCTTTGGCAAGCCGATGGGAGACGATCGCCGAGGACTGACGTCGTCGAGACCCGTGGCGGCTATATCCCATGAATTTCATCGACCACCTCGCCGACGAGGGCATCCGGCCGTCGATCGGTTCGGTTGCCGATACGTATGGCAACGGCCTGATGGAGTGCGTGATCGGGCTCTACAAATCCGCACCTCGGTCTTCCACAGCGAGCTTTACTCGACCATCGGCGACGCTGGGTCGACTTGGTGTCTAGAAAGATATGACCACTTTGCCGAAATGCTGGCCCTTTTCCAGGTATTGCAGGGCTTCCCTCAATTGCGTGAACGGGAACCTTCTGTCGATGACCGGTTTCGCGTTGTGCAGATCAAGCGCCCTCATCAGGTCTTCCGTCATTTCGCGAGAGCCGACTGGAATGGTTGCGACACGAATTCCGCGCTCTGTTGCGACGGCCGATGAGAATTCCCCACTCAAGTTCCCGACACTCCCGACATAGCCCCCATCTTTCGTCGCACGCATCGACTGTCCGATCGTCGCCGCGCCCACCACGTCCAGTACGAGATCGACGCCGCGACCGTTGGTCAGCCTCAGAACCTCTTCTTCCCAATTGGGGTTCTTCTTGTAATTGATACCGTCGCCGGCGCCCATGTCGATCAGTCGCTGAAGCTTCGCGTCGTCGCTGGAGGTTGCGATCACACGCGCGCCGCTCATCAGTGCGATTTGTAAACCCAACACCGAAACGCCGCCACTGCCCATGATCAGGACGGTATCGCCAGTCTTGACTTGGCCGACATAAACTAATGCCTGCCAAGCCGTCGCGCCGGCACAAGGCAGGCATGCAGCTTCCTCATAGGAAAGCGATGCGGGGATCGGGAGTATGTCTTCCTGATCATAAACTGCATACTGGATGGCCGTACCGTCAACATCGGCAGACTTCGCTTTCCAGCCCCGTCTATCCTTCGTTGCGGGACCGCTGTACCAGCCTTCCATGTAAATCGGGAGAACTCTGTCACCGGCCTTGAATCGACTGACCTCGACTCCGGTTTCGATCACCTGTGCAGACCCATCGGACAGAGGCACGATGGGCAAATTAGGCTTCACAGCGTAGACGCCTTTGAGAATTTTGAGATCGCGGAAGTTAAGCGAAGCGGCTTTCATCTCGACCAAGATCTGCGTCGGTCCCACTGACGGCACCTCGCGCTCGATCTCGACAAGTCCGTCATAACCTATTTCATCGAGAACAAATGCTTTCGCAACGCGTTTGTCCGTCATCTGACTTTTCCAACTCCTGTGTGCTTCCGGTTGGGCGTAGCGTTGCTGAAATCGGCATCGGTATCGAGAATGATGCCCATCTCGTCCCAGCCGTTTGTGTTGGCTGGAGATGCGCGGGCCGGTGGCCGCATCCCCGCCGACTGCACCGTTGGCCCTGCAGATATCCGACAAGCCGTTCTCCGTACACAGCGACGCCTGGTGGAGTGCAGTCGATCGCACAGGGCTGTAACAGCAAGCGCAATAGTCGTATTGATGGAAACAATAATCCAGTCATCAACCGGGTGTCGACCGCGGGTGCAGTGCAGTACCCGCCGCGACGACTGCGGATCCGCCGTGGAACGGGCGGTTGGTCATCCGAACCGTGACCACCGCCCGCCGCCTGTGCCACAAACGCCGAGCAAGGTGCTGATGCGGGCCGATTCCCGCGTTCTATGGGAACAATCTCTGTTGGCCGGCCCGGATCTGTCGATGACCGTGCGGATGAGGCGACGGATTCCGAATCTCCAGATGTTTTGTGGGGGAAGTTCTTCGGGCCGAGCTCCACCATTGCCTTTGTTACACAGCGGGAACTGCTTCCTCGGACACGTAGCGGTTCTCGAGAGCCCGCACATCCTGCAAACCAACCACCGAAGTGAAATCCTCGAAGCTTGGAAGTCCAGCCAACGACGCCGCCGTAGGCGTGCCGTGTTCCTTCAGGTCCGCCAGGTAGGAACGTGCACGCGCGGTTGCTGCGAGCAGGGTTCCAATCGGATAAATGACCATTGCAAACTGCAGTTCTCGCATTCGCTCGAAGGTGAGAGGGGGCGTTTTCCCGCCCTCGACCCAATTGAAAACAAGAGGCATCTCGGCCGCGAGTTCTCCGGCCAGGCGCTCGATGTCTGCCTCGCTGGTCGGTGCCTCGACGAACAATGCGTCAGCGCCGGCCGCATGGTATGCCCTAGCTCGCGCAATTGCGGCTTCCACACCGTCGACTGCAATAGCGTCGGTACGTGCGATCAGTACCGTGTCCGGATTGCGCCGTGCGTCCACGGCCGAATGAATCTTGCCGATCATCTCGCCTGCCGACACGAGTGCCTTGCCACTCATGTGCCCGCACTTCTTCGGGTTCACCTGATCCTCGAGTTGAATCGCAGCAGCCCCGGCCTGTTCATAGACACTCACAGTTCGAGCTACGTTGACGACGTTTCCATATCCGGTGTCAGCATCAGCGATGACAGGGATATCGACGGCGGAAACCAAGCGACGTGTTTGATCAGCCATTTCGGTTCCCGTCAGCAGGCCGACATCCGGCATCCCCAGCAGCGACGCCGTCGCACCGAAACCGGTCAAGTAGACAGCGTCGAATCCCGCAAGTTCGATCAACCGCGCCGTGAGTGCGTCGTATGCGCCGGGGGCGATCACAGGTCCGGTTCGCGGTGCTTCCTCGAGCGCCTGTCGCAACCGACGAGGCGCCGGTACCGTCTCCCGACTCAACATGTTGGCCATGCTGTTCCCTTTCGCTAGATGTCTTGCACGCATTGGAATTTGACGTGAAATAGATGGGGCGAGCAACAGCGCCACGCCGTGGATCAGGGCATCGAGATGACACGACACGCTTTGCGGCGGACCGGTCTACCGATGTGTAAGAGCTGACCTCTCTGCCAGTCAACGAGATACGCGGCTGTCAGTCGCGTCGCGTGCCCGTGACACGTCCTCGTTCACGTCTGGCACTGGTTGCAGTACTAGCCTTCAAGGCCGGGCAGAGCGGCAACCCGGGCGATGGCCTCATCCAGATGGCATACGTCCGCATACTTCGCATCGAGGTCGCGGAGGTTCGACTCGTGCAGCTCCGGACTCCGGTCGGCACACGTCTCGCGAACCACCTGGGGCCTGAAACCGTGGTTGAGGGCATCGGTGGCCGTAGCCCGCACGCAACCGGATGTGGATACGCCGCCGACCAGGACGGTGTCCACGCCGGCAGTGTGCAGAGTCGATGCCAAGGAGGTTCCGAAGAAGGAACTCGCATAGTTCTTCGTTATGCGCACGTCTCCGGGTTCGGGCTGCAGCACAAGTTTGCCACCGCGCTCGGGAGCACCCTTTGCGAATGCGGCCAGTCCCGGCACTTTCTTGCCGAACAGGCCCGCGTCCGACATCGTCTCGTCGTACCTGACATCCGTCCAGACGATGGGAAAGCCCGCTCGACGCATGACACCGACGAGCGCTTCCGTCGCTTCGACCACTGCCTCCATCCCGGGCAGCGCAAACATTCCGTCCGCATCGGTGTACGCATGCACGAGATCCACGACGATGAACGCCGGACGGCGCCCCCATCCCACTCGCCCGGAGAAGGGCGCGGTGTGCGAAACAGTTGCGGCATTTTCGGCTCGGGTCACGACGCGGTCTCCACTCTTGACAGCCGGCTCAGCAGCAACTGAGCCTGTTTCTGCACTCCCTCGGGATGCATCGGGAGCTCGTTGAACTCCGATTCCAGGGCATTCGTGACCGCATTCGCCAGGCATGCGCCGGCCGCGATGGTTCCACCCTCGCCGACTCCCTTCGCACCGATGATGCCGTCCGGCGCCGCGACCGGAAGATGCCGGACGGTAACGTTCGTCAGCTCGCTCGCCGTCGGCATCAGGTAGTCCATGAAGGACCCGGCCAGAGGCTGTCCCTCACTGTCGTACTGGAACGACTCGTAGAGAGCCCCGGCGATACCCTGGGCGATGGCCCCCTTGGTCTGCCCGTCGACGACAAGAGGATTGATGACCCGGCCACAATCTTCGGCCACGACCCAGTCGAGAACCTTCACGAAGCCTGTCTCGGGATCCACCTCCACGCGGCAAGCGTGTGTGGCGTACGAGTACAGGACGGTCTCGGCCTCATACGTCCGGCCGAGCGTGTAGCGCCCCTCCGGTGCCTTGGCCGCCAAGCTCCGAACAGATTCGGACACCGTCGGGTCATCGACCACGGAGACCAGACCGGTGCGGATCTGCAGGCGATCAACCGGAACATCGAGCAGTGCCGCCGCGTCCTCCAGCAGGCGACCCTTGAGTTCCTCGCCGGCCGTGACGATCGCCCCGGCGGTAACCGACGCACTCCGCGAGGAGCCGGTACCTGTTCCGTCAACCTCGCCGGAACCCGTGTCACTCTGGATCACGTCGATGTCGTCGTAGTCGATCCCACTGGCGTCGGCCAGGACCTGCGAATAGGTCGTCGCACTGCCCTGTCCGATGGACGGGCTCGACGTCCAGATCTTGGTGCGCCCATCCTGCCCGAGGCTGAGCTGGCAGCTGTCCCATCCCTTCATCGCCGTCATGCCGCGCTGCTTGAAGAGCTTGGAGTTGTTCCCTGTCCACTCCACATAGGTGGCGATGCCCAGGCCCAGAATCTTCCCGTCGTCACGAGCCGCCGCCTGCTCTGCCGCGAAGTCGTCCACACGCAGCATTTCGGCAGCCGCCTCGAGAGCAGCCGGGTAGTTACCGCAGTCGTACTTCTGGTCCGTGACCGTCGTGTAAGGAAGTTCCTCCGGCGTGATCAGGTTTCGCCGGCGGATCTCGACGGCGCTGATCCCGACCTCCTTGGCGAGAATGTCCATGATCCGCTCGTGGATCAACGTGGAGACGGGTAGTCCGACGCCACGGTACGGTCCCGCCGGGCAGGTATTCGTGGTGACGGCCCGCCCGCGGGCACGATAGTTCGACAGACGGTACGGGCCCGGGGTCATGGAAAGGACCCCGGCCGTCTCGAGCACGTGGGTGATCGGGAAGACCGAGTACGCCCCACCATTGCCCAGGGAGTCCAACTCGATCGCGAGCAAGTTGCCGTCGGCGTCCGCCGCAGCACGAACCTTGACCTCGAAGTCGCGTGCGTGCGCCGAGGCGATGAGATTTTCCGCGCGGTCCTCGACCCACTTGACGGATCGATCGAGCTTGACGGCCAGCCAGGCCACCACGAGCTCCTCGGGGGAGACCACACTCTTGAGCCCGAACCCACCTCCGATGTCGGGGCACTTGACTCGCACCCGGAACCCGAAGAGGTCCCTGACGCATTCCATGAGCGCATGCGGGAACTGGGTCGAGGACCAGAGCACGACTTCACCGTCCTCGACGTACGCCGCTGCACCGCGCCCCTCCATCGGCGACGGAACAACCCGCGGGTGCCGGAAGACGCGCTCGACGACATGGGCGGCCTCGTCGAAGGCCCCGTCCGGGTCACCCACTTCGATCAGGCGGTCGAAGAGCACGTTCGAGGTGATCTCCTCGGACTCGTGCAGGATCGGCTTGGACGGATCCAGCGCATCGGCGATGTGGCTCACGACCGGTAAGGGTTCGATGTCGACGTCCACCTGACCGGCGGCATCTTCGGCGATGTAGCGGGAGGTCGCCACGACCGCGGCGATAGGTTCGCCCACGTAACGCACCCGCTCGTGCGGGAGAATGGGACGCGGAGGCTTGCTCGCGTTCGCGACAGGCGTCACCAGGTCGGGGACGTCGCCGAGGTCTTCGCGCGTGAAGACACCCACCACTCCTTCCATGGCTGCCGCATGCTCGCTCCGGATCTCCTTGATGACGCCGTGCGCGATGGTGCTCCGCACATACACGACATGGAGTACGTCGCCGGGCAACCGGACATCGTCCAGGAAGGTTGCGGTACCGGTGAGGAGTGGGCGGTCTTCGACGCGAAGTGTTGCCCGTCCCACCATCCCCGAGTGTTGTTCAGGACTGGCATTCATGACATCGACTCCCCCGAAACCTGTTCGGATGGAAGGTTATCCGTGGAACCGCTCGACTTTCGGGCGGCACGCAACGTGTCGAGAGCCTGTGTCACCGCTTTCACGATGCTCTCGTATCCGGTACACCGGCAGAGGTTGCCCGAGAGTGCCTCGCGAATTTCTTCCTCCGTGAATTCCTTGTTCTCGAGGAGCAGCGGCTGCAGGGCCATCAGGAAACCTGGCGTGCAAAAGCCACACTGAAGAGCATGATTCTCGTGGAAGGCCTGTTGGAGCACAGTCCAGTCGTCGTCTGTGCCTGCCACGGCCTCGACCGTTCTGACGTGGCAACCTTCGGCCTGGACTGCGAACATCAGACACGACCGAACGGGCGAGCCGTCGACCTCCACCGTGCACGCGCCACACACGCCGTGCTCGCACCCGACATGGGTGCCGGTGAGTCCGGCTTCGTGTCTGATGAAGTCCGACAGAAGCGTCCGCGGCTCGACTTCTGCAGTGAAGTCTTTCCCGTTCAAGCTAGTGGTCATGGCGCGGAGTTGCATCGCGGCCCTCCTTTGCTCTTTCGACTGCTTTGTTTATCGCCCGGCGCACGACCACCCCGATGAGTGATCGTCGGTACTCTGCGGAGCCATGAAGATCTCCCGTGGGTTCGCTGGCTTCGCACGCAAGTTGAACAGCCGCCTCGACAGCAGCATCGTCGATGACGCTTCCTGTCAGGCGTTCTTCGGCTCGGGGGACCCGCAACGGTGTCTGCGCCGCCCCGAGAAGCGAGATCCTGGCGTCCGAGCACCTGCCCTGCTCGACCGTGAGGACGACGGCTGAACCGGCAAGGCCGAAGTCTCCGTTCCGTCGTGAGATCTCCTCGAATGCGAACCCGTGACCGGCGGGGAGCGGAGGTACACGGACCTCGACGAGTAGTTCGTCCGGCTCCAAAGCTGTGGTCATCGTTCCCACGAAGAAGTCCTGCGCGGAGATGCACCGCTCGCCCCGGCTGCTGGAACGCGCCACGATGGTCGCATTCAGGGCGGTCAATGCGACCGGCAGCTCGGCAGCCGAATCGGCGTGTGAAACGCTGCCACCGATTGTTCCCCTGTTTCTGATCGCGGCATGCGCCACCCAGTGGACAGCCTCTTTCAACAGCGGCCATCGGCGCTCGATCAGCCGGGACTTCTCGAGGGTGGCATGCCTGGTCAGGGCACCTATTTGCAGGTATCCGTCAACGGATCTGAGGTACGCGAGATCGATCAATCGATTGATGTCGATCAGGCGCTCAGGCGATGCCATACGGAAGTTCAGCACCGGGATGAGGCTCTGGCCCCCGGCAAGTATCTTCGACTCATCCGGATCCTCGGCGAGCATACGGAGCGCTTCGTCAACGCTGTCCGGCCGCAGGTAATCGAATCTTGAAGGCTTCACGAGCCCGCACCCCGCAATCGTCCGTCGCCCCGAACCGCGCGGATCGCACGCCAGATCAAGTAGGTGAACAAGGCTGTCCCTCCGAAGGTACCGAGTGGGAGAATGACCCGCTTCAACCTGGGGTCGACGAGAGTTTTCGCGGCCCCGGGCTCCACCGCAAGCGGTGCCGGGTTCTGATGCGCTGCAGCGCCGGGAGCCCGCCAGGTTCTTCCGGTGTCCTCGCCGAGCAGCGCAACGGCCCTGGTGCCGAATTCCGAGAGCCTGGCGGAGACGGTCCGCTCGATCTCCGCGTGGGAGCGGCGGTTGCCGATTCCTGCCATGCTGAGACAGGAGTTCATCACGAGCGCACTCCCCTCGCCCTCGACGGTTACATCCACGTCCACGATCAGGGACGCAAGGCCCCGTCCATCGACCTGACGCGCCAGCGCCTCGTACCGCAGACTGCGTCCATCCGAGTCGAAGTCGATGAGGCGCAGCCCGAACTGATAAGTGGCCACCGCTGCTGGGTCGTCGCTGGTGAAAGTGCCCCGCAGCAGTTCATCGGCGACGCCGGTTTCCAGCTTCACGTCAGGAACGCACTCGGCCAGAAACTCTCGGTCGGCGAGAGCGTTGAGCGCCTGGTCGCTCGACACAGGCAATGTCGCATGAAACGGAGTGATCATTCGTCCTGCAATCTCGCAAGAGCCGGGCGGTCCCCCTTGCTGAAGACATACGCGGGAGACATCGGCTCGTGCCTTCCGTTCCAGAGCCACTCGTAGGAGACGTCCGACTCTCCCTCGAATCTTGCCAGCTTCTCATCCCGGAGCTCCTGCTCGGGTCCGTCGGGCAGCTGGTAGAGGTGGGCGTTCTGCGCCGAGGCCTCCTGCACCATCCCTGCACGCTTGGCGCGCTTTGCGCCGTAGCGCAGCAGCGCAGCGGAGATCTGGTCCTTGTCGACGACGGCGAGTTCCTCTGCGAGCACGGCCGCATCCTCGATCGCCTGCGAGGCACCCTGAGCCTGGAACGGCACCATCGCATGTGCGGCATCGCCGAGGAGCCCGACATGCCCCTGGACCCAGACCGGATTGCACCGGTGCGCGAAGAGGGCCCACTTGAGGATCGGCCCCTCGGCCTTCTCCAGGATCGAAGCGATCCGCGAGTCCCAGTCGCCGAATGCCCTGATGAATTCCTCGGCTGTCGTCTCCTCGGTCCAGCCCTTGTCCAGGTTCACATCACTGGAGAGGGCCGCAGCCACGTTCAGGTACTCCCCACCACGAATGAAGTAGTGGACCAGATGCCTACCAGGGCCGTACCACATCGTCGAATGGAAACTGTCCCACAGGAAGCGGGTAGCAGGGTCCGCCTTCAACTTCTCACCCGGCACCATCGCCCGGAACACCATCTGCCCGGAGAAGAGGAGGTCCTCCTCCTCGCTCATACCCATGGCGGCACGCACCCGTGAATGCACTCCGTCAGCTCCGATGAGGACATCACCCTCGTATCGGCGGCCGTCCTCGGTGATTGCCACCGGAAGCGCCGGGTTCGACTGGTCGGCGGTAGCCACCTTCGAGTTCGTGTGCAGGTCGACAACAGGTCCGGGCAACGTGGGATCCGAGCACACATCGACGAGCATCTGGTGAAGGTCCGCGCGGTGGAAGTGCCAGTACGGCGCCCCGAACTCTTGCCACAGGGTGTCGCCGAGCGGCCGACTGGCCAGGATCTTGCCGTCGCTCCACCGTCGACGCACCTGGCTGGTCGGTTGCGTCTTGATCGCTTCCAGCTGGGGCCGCAGGCCGGCGTTGATCAGGATCCGGCTCGCGTTGGGCGCAGTCTGGATGCCGGCACCGACCTCCCCGAGTTCGTTGGCCTGCTCCAGCACGGTGACCTTCATGCCGACACTGCGCAGCAGGTAGGCCGCGGTGAGACCACCGAGGCCTCCGCCCGCGATGACGACTCTGTGAATATGGTTGCTCAATGGAACCTCCTGAAACAAGGTGGGTGCCGTGCCGAGGTTCTGATGACTACCTCCCAGGACGACTATCTCACCTAGATAGTACGCACACTGACGAGTTTCGCAATAGATGTCTCGACACTCGCCATCCTCGAACGAAAAACCCCACCCCCCGACCCTCCCCGCCTCGCGTAATTGACAGCTCTGAAACACGCCTCACAGTGCGGAGACTTCGAGCAGGCCGCCATACCGCTTGACAAAACATTGACGGCAAACAAACATCGGATCCAATGCGATAGTCCGTGTACGAATTACTACCTCACGAGAGGGGTCTTCACGATGAATCCGACTGCCTTCAACGAGCTTTGCCTGGAGGAACTGAAGCTTTGCGGAGTGAACGAGTCAGAGACGATCGCCGTTCTGACACGCGGTGACGAGAGGACCGCCTACGCAGACTCCTTCATGTGGGCGGCGCAGCGTCTGGGCGCCCAGACATACCACTTGCGCTTGCCGGCCCCCAGCGACCCGGCTGGTGCCTGGCAGGTCGGCGACGTGGGGCTCGGTTCCAACCCGCTCGCCGTCGATGCATTGAAGAATGCCGACATGGTCGTCGACTGTGCGCTGATGCTCTTCAGCCCCGAGCAATTCGAGATCCAGGGTGCCGGCACACGCGTCCTTTCCGCGATCGAACCTGTGCCGGTCCTGGCACGTCTCTTCCCGACGCAGGAACTGCGAGACCGCGTCGAGCTCTCCCAGAAGTACCTGGCCGAGGCGAAGTCCCTTCGTATTACCAATGACCTCGGCACCGACGTCACCTACCGCCTCGGAAAGTACCCGGCGATGGCCGAGTACGGCTACACGGACACACCCGGCCGCTGGGATCACTGGGGCTGCGGGTTCGCCTTCACCGGCGCCTACGACGACGGTGTGGACGGCACAATCGTCCTCAGCCCGGGTGACATCATCCATCCCTTCGACACCTACGTGCAGTCGCCGGTCAAGTTCACGATCGAGAAAGGCTTCATCGTGGACATCCGAGGGGTCGACGGGCATTCCGGCCTCGATTCCGACTTCGTCAAGGCACACATCGACGGTTTCGCCGATCCGCGCGGCTTCGGCATGAGCCATGTGGGTTGGGGCCTCGACGAGCGCGCGCGCTGGCATGGGATGGTGCAGGATCCCAACGTGATCGGGGTCGAGACCCGTTCGTACTATGGCAACGTAATGATCTCCACCGGGCCCAACAACGAGCTCGGCGGCCCCAACGACACGCCGTGCCACATGGACATTCCGATGCGCAACTGCTCGCTGTACCTCGACGACGAACTGATCGTCGACAGAGGCGACCTCGCGGTCCCCGAGCTCCGGCCCGCGTCGCGCCGCTGACACGACAAGACCCAGGAGAGCATCATGGAACTGACCAACACGTTCACCATCGAGGCGCCGATCGACGATGTGTGGAGGGCGTTCAACGATCCGGAGTTCGTCGCACCCTGCTTCCCGGGTGCAGACCTGACCGAGTACACAGGTGACTCGTTCACGGGCGGTGTGCGAGTCAAGCTCGGCCCCGTCTCGTTGAAGTACAAAGGCGCCGGGGTCTACATCAAGCGTGACGAGTCGAGCCGACGCCTGGTGATCGAGGCCGAGGGGCGAGACACCAGCGGCAATGGATCCGCGCGCGCGGTCGTCACGGGCTTTATGGAGTCCGCCGGTGCCGCGCGGACCAATGTCACCATGGTGACCGATCTCAACATCACCGGACGGCCGGCACAGTTCGGCCGCGGCATCATGTCGGACGTCGCCGACAAGATCATCGGCCAGTTCGCCGCACGGCTGGCCGACAAGCTCAACGGGGCCACGGGCGAGCCGGGTGCCTCAGCCAATGCGTCGGAGGAAGAGGATTCGCTCAACATCCTCGGCGCTGCGGCGGGCCCGGCACTCCGTGTGGCTGCGCTGGCGACGGTGGCGACAGTGGTGATTGTTCTCGGGTACCGACTCGTCCGTGGACGGGTCCGGTCGTGAGACGTGGTTCGCGAGGTCTGACCCTCGAAACGTCGAGTCGGGGGTACAGGCGTTCCTCGGCCCTCTGGCCGCGTTGCGACGCCGGTTCTCGAAGTTGAGGTACCGGGTGGGGCTGCTGAATCCGACTCCGTATCACGGACTTTACTGGTCGTCGAGGCGGCAAGTCGAGTCCGGGCCGGGCGATCGATATGACGATCGATGCACTCAAATGCCGGGGGAGCCATCCAGCAACCGACAGGCAGGCGTACCCTCCGCCCATGGCCAAGCAGCGAGAGACTCCGGCTATGAACCATCACGATCAGAAGCGTGAGTACCCAACCCCACCCGACATGATGTCGGCACCGGGGCACCTTCTTCGTCGTCTCAACCAGGCATACCAAGCGGCTTGGCTCGCCCATGTCGACACGACGACAACCGGACCACAGGTGGCAGTCCTCATGGCCATCCGCACCTACCCGGGAGTCGAACAGGGGATGGTCGGAGCTTCCATCTCGTTGGATCGATCGACCATGGCCAGCATCGTCACCCGTTTGGAAGAGCGCGGACTGATCTCTCGGATCCGCCCTGCCGACGACGGGCGCAAGCGGCTCCTGTACCTCACCGACGAGGGCAAGGCGGCCGTGAAGGATCTGGTCGGACGTGCGCAGAAGTTGGACGGCCTGCTCATGGAGGGCTTCGGTCCCCTGGGGATGGACATTGTCGTTTCGATGATGGATTCCCTCGCGCAGCGCTGGGAGGACGTCGCTGACCGACAGGGCTGATCCGGTGTCAGCCCTGGTGTCGCAGGTCAGAACTTCGATTCTGGCCCCGACACCTGACCGGTGGCGTCACGGTGTCCGGCCAAGTCGTCCAGGGACTTCTCGCCATGGCTCTCCAGAAGTGCCCTGAGGACGAACACGTCGTCGATGTCATCCGCCGTTCAACCCCAAGTGCCCCGAGCCAATGGGCTCGGGGCACTTGGGGCGTCGCCGGCGTGTCGACCTCTAGCTAGTCCGCGAGTTCATGCTTGCGGGTGTCGCCGAGGCTGTAGCAGGCGATCGCGCTGATCAGGCAGAAGACCCCGACCATGATTCCGACCGACACCACGTGCATGCCGCCTCCGACCATTGCCGCTGCGACGAGCGGCCCCAGGCCACCGCCGATCAGGCCGGCGAACTGGTATGCCACAGACGCACCGGTGTACCGGTGCCGGGTAGGGAACACCTCGGAGAGAATCGACCCGACCACGCCGAGCGTTGCGGCGTTCAAGAAGCTCATCCCCACGATGAAGAGCAGGAAAATGACCCACGTTTGGCCCGTTCCCACCATCGGGAATGTGAAGAACGAGAAGACACCGAAGGCCAGGCAGGCCGGAACGTAGATCGCCCTACGTCCGATCCTGTCGGAGAGTGCACCGAGCACGGGGACCATCGCCATCATGCCCAGCAACGAGATCATCATGGCATTGAGGAAGACCTGCCTCGGCAACCCCAACTCCGTTGTTGCATAGGTAATCACGTAGGTCGTCAGGATCGCCTGCGCCATGAACGGCCCCGTGTAGGTCAGGATGCTGACGACGGTGCGGCCTGGCTGTTCCTTGATCAGGGAAAAAATCGGCAACCGCCGCTCGGACTCTGCCGGCGCCTCCTTCTTTGCTTCCAGGAAAACCGGAGACTCCTCGACCTTCAGTCGGATGTACATGCCGACGATCACCAGCGCGATCGACGCCACGAACGGGATACGCCACCCGAACGATTCGAACTGCTCCTCGGAAAGGAAGCCGAGAGCAGCGAACGACGCATAGGCCAGGAATACACCGCATGCCGAGCCCATGGCAACGGCGGTGGCGGAGAAACCTCGCTTCTTCTTGCCGGCGTGCTCGACCGCCATCAGCACAGCACCGCCCCACTCACCACCAACCGCGACACCCTGCACCACGCGCAGCACGATGAGGAGGATCGGTGCCAGGATGCCGATCTTTGTCGACGGTGGCAACAACCCGGTGAGGAACGTGCTCACACCCATGACCGCCATCGTGGCGACCAACACGGATTTGCGGCCGTACCGATCGCCGTAGTGACCACCGATGATGCCCCCCAGCGGTCGGGCAGCGTAACCGATCGCAAGTGTCGCGAACGAGAACACGATGCCCATGGCGGAGGGAACCCCGGCAAAGAAGACCTGGGGAAACACCAACGCCGCCGCCGTACCGTAGACGATGAAGTCGAAGAACTCGATGGTGGTCCCGACGAAACTCGCGGCATAGATCCGGGCGGCCTGCCCACGGGGGAACGCGACCCCCTCCGCTTCGGACTCGATGGTCCGCGCATCATTGACTTCCACCCTGTGCCTCCTTCAGTTGCTACCGCGCCCCCTGGCCACTCCTGACCCGGGGGCGCGATATGTCCCGATTCGTCCTGTCCAGGTCGCTACCGAGACATGCTGACCAGCAATTGATTCAGAGGTAATCCGATCACACACTATCTCCGGCCGCAAGCGGAACCGACGTGCGCCCGATCACCGCATTCCCCGGCGCTGTGCCCGCTCAGAACCTCAGCGATCCTGCCACAATCGCAGTCACCAGCCGCTGCCATCAGTGCCCTGACTACTTGAACCGAGGCCGGCCCGGGCGATACGACATCCACTGCTGTACCGCCAGGCGCCGGCACATCACCTCGCCGATGCTCAGCAGTAAGGATTTTCGACGATCTTGTGTTCACGGCACATAATACGTTCCTGCGCAACAGGTTCCGGTACGAGTGCGCCCGTCGCCAAACAGGGTCGTATGGTGTCAGCGCGCGGTGGGCCCGTGCGATGCTCGTCGGATGGTGAAGCGCCGCATATGCATCACAGACTGTCGAGAAGGGAGCCCCAGCCACCGGAGGTCTCGCGAACGCCGAGGAGACTGAGGATCTTCCAGAAGAATGCGGCGTCGCTGGAGATCACGGGCTTCCCAAGATCTGCCTCGAGCGGCGCAATGATGTCCATCGTGTGAACCGCGGCGCCGGACATGATGATGCAGTCTGCCTCGGGCGCCTCGGCCGCGACCTCACGCGCACTCTTGTACGCGTAGCTGGCCGGGTACCAGAGGTTCCTACCGTCCACCGACTCCTCGTCGGGGAAGCGCTTCTGGTCGACCCAGTTCTTGATGGTCAGCACACGAATGCCGCCGGCCTCCAGGAATTGCGTGTACCGCTCACTCAGCTCTCGGCTGTAGTAAGTCGATGAGATGGCAACGGTTTTGTACCCCCGCTCCTGCAGTGCCTCGACGATGGACAGGCCCATCAATGCGACGGGTTTCCCGGAGGCCTTTTCCAGTTTTGTGGAAATGTCTTCGGCCCACTCGAGACCCGTACCGCCGGCGAACGAGAACGGCGTGCCGACCTGGCCGACGATATCGACGCCGGCCGAGCCGAGTGCAGCGGCGGAGGTCTCGAGCTGCTCGACTGCCCGCTTGATATTCGTGGCATCCACGCGGAAGTTCGGTACGTACGGGAAGGTCTGGTATACACCCACTCCCTCCGGAGCGACACGCGCGAGCTCGACGTGAGCGTTCTCGATAACCGGTGTAGAGATCAACCCGACCTTGCCACGCCAACCATAATCAGCAGACCAATGCGTCATTTTCCTCGAGCTCCCTTTGTCTTTTCGATAAATTCATACTGCCCCTACGGCCGGGCATGTCGTGATGTAGCGCGACGAAGGAAACAGCAGTTGCGCCATTCCCACATCGTGGATTCCCGTGATCGGGTTTTGCAGCCTCTCGAGGGCTGGATTCGGTTTGTTCCCGCGGCGCCCGACTCCGTCGCGCGAGTCAGGAATATTCTGCACACGGACTAACCTGGGGAGTCAACTCTCGAGCGCATCACGATCCGGCGCTCTCACACTCGGGTGAGGTTGGCCTTTCGAGTGTCTCCCAGCATCATCGTGGAGCCGGCACTGATCGCGCAGAACACTGCAATCATCAGCGATACCGCAATGACGCCCAGATCAAGGGTCGTTGCCAACGCCGCGGCGACCAGGGGGCCGAATCCACCACCGATCATACTGGACAACTGGTACGCCAAGGACGTACCGGTGTAACGAGATTCGGTCGGAAACACCTCGCTGAGGATCGCGCCGACGGGACCGAGGCACGCGGATTCGATCACCCCCATGGAGATGAAGAAGGCCAGGAACACGAGTGCTGCAGAGCCCGAGCCGATCATGGGAAAGATCAAGAACGAGAAGATTCCGAACAGGATCGCTGCCGGCACGTAGACAACGCGTCGCCCGACCTTGTCCGAAAGCGCGGCGAAGAGCGGCACACCGACGACCATCACGGCTAGCGACACGGTCAGGGCGTTCAGCATGAGTCCTCGCGAAGCGTCGGTGTGGGTCGTTCCCCACGAGACGACGAAGATCTTGACGATGGACTGAGCCATGACAGGGCCGACGTACACGCACAGCGCCAGCACGAGCCGTCCCGGGTGGTTGCGAATCAAGTGTACGAAGGGTGCCTGCTTGCGGGTCTTCGTCTCATTCTCTCGTTCGTCGACCGAAGCCTCGAAGACCGGGCTCTCCTGGACGTTCATTCGAATGTAGGCACCGATTGCAATCAGGACCACCGATGCCAGGAACGGGATGCGCCATCCCCAGGTCATGAATTGATCCTCGTTCAGAAGTCCCAAGACGGCGAACGACGCGGTAGCCAGAAGTGCCCCGAGCGCCGCTCCGACGCCGGTCGCGCTTCCGAAGAGTCCGCGAGATTTCTGCGGGCCGGTTTCAACCGACATCAGCACCGCACCGCCCCACTCGCCACCGACGGCAAGCCCCTGGATCAGGCGAAGGGTCACGAGCAGCACTGGCGCGAGGCTGCCGATCTGCGCAGTAGTCGGCAGGAGTCCGATGAGCATCGTGGAGACACCCATGAGGACCAGGGTGATCATCAGCACGGACTTTCGTCCCGTTCGGTCGCCGAAGTGACCGAACACGACCCCACCCAGCGGACGCGCCAGGTATCCGGCCGCGAATGTCGCCAGCGAGGCGATCACTCCAGCAGCCGGGGCCATGCCGGAGAAGAAGATCGAACCGAAGACCAGGCTTGCGGCGGTCCCGTAAATGGCGAAGTCGTAGAACTCGACGACACTGCCGATGAGACTCGCCAGGTACGCGCGGCGCTGGTTGCGGGCACTGGGACCGGACTCGAGGGCAGGCCTCGCCGCTGCTGATTCCGTCGCCATGGCGCTCCTTGGAAGATCGGTTTGTGACATTGGATGTAGCCAGCCTTTCCTTCGCCCGCCCGAGTTATGTGACGTTCGTCTCGCGGCTCGAGGAGATAATTGGAACACGGACTATCTCCATCCGCAAGAGATGCGGGGTGGATTTGGACAATCAAATCTCCGCAGGCTCACCGCCGGTCCGGCGAACCGAGCCTGCGCGGCACGGGACCTGCCTGGCCGCATATCTATGCAGGTCCAGGAAGCCTTAGTGGCGGATTGCAAGCCGGAGGTCTCCGACCGGAGCGGTTTCCGAACCGAGTCGATCCGACGGCGAGTCTCGAGCACTGATGATCCGAATCCAGGATTTGCTCTGCGTACTGATCATTGCGTGGATGGGTCCCACTTTCCCGGCGCAACGCGGGCTGCCACTTCCGCGCCGCGCGACCCTGAACAATCCCTCCAGCGCTGGGCATGTGGGTTGACAACGACTGCACCACGCAAGATGATCAGTGGACAAACTATCTTCGGGTTCGCCCGACCTCCGACGAGGAGCAGCCGTTGTCCGCAGATAATGTCCGCCGCCCGAGGGCCGTCCTCCAAACGGCCCTCGCCGACCTCGCATCGTTGCGGGCGACCAGCCGCTGGGTCGACACAGGAACACTGAGACTCCACGTGCTCGACTACGGCGGGAACAAACCGCCGATGGTGATGTTGCCCGGAATCACCAGTCCTGCAATCACACTGGACTTCGTAGCGAGCGAGCTGCTCGACCTCGTCCGCCCCGTTGTCATCGACATGCGAGGACGAGGACTCTCGGACAGCGCCGAGTCGTACTCCTTGAAGGACTATGTCGATGACACGCGAGCGGTGATCGATTCCCTGCATCTTGAATCACCGGTCCTGTTCGGGCACTCGATGGGTGCTCGAGTAGCAGGACTCGCAGCATCCCTCGATGCGGAGAAACTGGCCGGCACCATCCTCGTCGACCCACCGATGACGAGCGGCCCAGGCCGCGGGCCGTACCCCGTCACGCTGCACGACTTCGAGGATCAACTCGTCGCGGCGAGGCGCGGCTTGGATCCGGCGGACATGGCGCGAACCTGGCCGACCTGGCCGCCACGCGAACTGGGACTTCGTGCTCGCTGGCTGTCGAGTTGCGCGGACGAAGCCATCGCTCGAACACACGAGGGCTTCGAGAGCGACGACTTCTTCGACTTCTGGCCGGGAGTCCCGGAGCCGACCGTGCTGATCTACGGGGCCGACAGCCCCATGGCTTCCGGGCAATCCATCGAAGAAGCAAAGCTGTCCAACCCGAAGGCGCGATTCGTGAAAGTGCCGGGGGCCGGCCACATGGTCTTATGGGACGCACCGGAGCGGGCGCTCTCTGCGCTGCGTTCGGTACTCACCGACTGGGACACCAAGTAACGATGATACGGAGGACACACTGAATGACTGAATCTGAATCGGCACGTTCGCGCGGGGCGATCCTCACCGGTGCCGGTGGTGGCATCGGGACCGCCACCGCTGTCCAACTTGCCCACGACGGCTACGCTCTGGCGCTCGTGGACCGCGACCAGCAGCAGTTGGACCGCGTGGCGGATCTGGTCCGCGCAGAGGTTCCGACTGCCGAGCTCCGGACGTACGTCGCCGATGTGACGGATGGCGCGGCAGTGGCGCACTACATGCAGAGCGCGGGGGCCGAACTCGGCCCGATCCGGCTTCTGGTCAACAACGCAGGTATCGAGGGCCGCGTCTGCGCGATCCATGAGTACTCCGAAGAAGAGTTCGATCGGGTGTGGGCCGTCAACGCACGCGGAACCTGGCTCAACATCAAGCACGTGGTGCCGCTGTTGCTCGCGGACGGCGGCTCCATCGTCAACGTCGCCTCGGTTGCCGCACTCCGCTCGTCGGTGCTGTTGGCGCCCTACGTGGCGAGCAAGCACGCTGTCCTGGGTCTCACCCGATCGGCAGCCAGTGATTTGGCGCCCCACGGCATTCGGGTGAACGCGGTCTGCCCGGGGCCGGTCGATACGCGCATGATGAATTCGTTGAGCGAGCAACGCGTGCAGGCTACGGGCGGAGCCGATGGAGCGGCGGGCCTCGTGTCGCGGGTGCTTCTCGGGCGCATGGCCGAGCCGAGCGAGATCGCCTCGGTTGTCGGTTTCCTGGCATCCCCTGCCGCTTCCTACATCACCGGCAGCGCAATAGTGGCTGACGGTGGCCTGTCGATCTGAAACCTCACGTGAAGAAGGCGGTAATGCAGCAGATGCGTACTGGCAGAAGGGCCGTCCTGGTCGAGCCCAACAAACCCTTGGAGATCTGGGAGTCCCCGGTGGACCCGCCCACCGGGGCCGACGTGCTGGTGGCGGTGGAAATGGCCGGAGTGTGCGGCACTGACTACCACTTCTACCTCGGTGAAGTGCCCATGCCCGGGCCGATGGTCCTCGGTCACGAAGGCATCGGCCGAGTGGTCGAGTGCGGGCCCGAAGCAACAACCGACAGCGCCGGTAATCCCCTCGCGAAGGGCGACCGCGTCTACTGGGTTCCCCTGAAACCATGTCACCGGTGTCACGCATGCACGGTCTTGGAAGACACGTCCCTGTGCCCTAACCAGTCCCCCGGCCGGTTCCGGGATCCACGGCTCACGCCGTTTGCGACGTACACCGACTTCGCGCTTCTTCCGAACGGAATGACCTTCTTCAAGGTCCCGGAGGACACCCCGTCCGAGGCGGTCATCGCCTTCGGTTGCGCGATGCCGACAGTGCTGCACGCCATGGAGCGCCTGGGCCAGATCCGCTTCGGGGACAGAGTGCTTGTCCAGGGCGCTGGGCCCGTCGGCCTGGCAGCGACTTTGGTCGCCAGCCTGTCCGGGGCCGGCGAGGTGGTCGTGATCGGAGCCCCGGCGTCGAGACTCGACATGGCAAAGCGACTGGGGGCTACATCGACCATCGACCTCGACGTGCACGCCACCTCCGCGGAGCGCATTGCAGCCGCGAGGGAGGTCATGGACGGGGGCGCCGACATCGTGATCGAGGCCGCGGGAAAGCTCGCGGCGTTCGGGGAGGGAACCCAACTGGTGGCACGTGGTGGCCGCTACCTCATCGTCGGCCTATGGTCGGCCCCCGGGACCACGATGCTGGAACCTCGAAAGATCAACAACGACAACGTCCGAATCATCGGATCCGCGCTCTCGCGACCCAGGCACATCTTCAAGACGATCCAACTGGCGCAGCGCTACCACGCGCAGTTGCCACTGACCGAGGTCGTCTCGCATCGATTCGGGCTGGAGGACGCGCAGAGCGCAATCGAGGCTGTCGGACGCCATGAGCCGATCAAGGCGGTCATCCAGCCCGGAATGGAGGCATGATGGCTCGTCGGGCACTGCGCCAACTCCTCACGGGACCCGGCCCGTTGATTGTTCCGGGCGCCTACGATGCGCTGTCGGCCCTCCTGGTCCAGCAGGCCGGGTTCAAGGCTGCATTCATGTCCGGCTACGCGGTCTCGGCGGCACTGCTGGGTAAGCCCGACATCGGCTTGCTGACTGGCAGCGAAATGGTCGACAACGCACGACGTATGGCTGCCGCAGTCCAGATTCCTCTCATCGTCGACGGCGACACCGGCTACGGCAACGCCATCAATGTGATGCGGACCGTAGAGACCTACGAGCAGGCCGGAGTCTCCGCGATCCAGCTCGAAGACCAGGTGACCCCCAAGCGTTGCGGTCACATGTCGGGAAAGCAGGTGATCGACCGCGCGGAAATGCTCGGCAAGATTCGGGCGGCCGTCGACGCCCGCGAAGATTCCGACCTCATGATCATCGGCAGGACGGATGCGGCATCCATCGAAGGAACCGACGCGGCGATCGCGCGTTCCCAGGCCTATGCCGATGCCGGGGCCGACATCCTCTTCGTCGAAGCGCCGGATGACGTCCGAGAGATCGAGAAGATCGCATCGAGCCTCGCACCGCTGGCGCCACTGGTCTTCAAGGTCCCGGAAGGGCGGCAATCGCCGCCGCTGTCGTTCGACGACCTCGCCGATCTGGGCTTCTCGATTCTCCTCCTGCCCATCGGGACGCTTCTCGCAGCCACAGCAGCGATGCAGCGCTCACTTCGAGAGCTCTCCACCGACGGTTCCCCGGTCGAGGCCGAGACTTCGCCACCCACGTTCGAAGGATTCAATGACCTGGTGGGCCTGCCTGCCATGCGGGAACTCGAGAACCGGTACGCCGATTCGCACGAAGCGTAGACGCGCATAGACCAGTGTGATCCCGTCGGTAGACGACAGGATCAGGCCGTCGCAGCCCCCGAATTCCGCCGCGGCCGTCACGTCGGTGAGCGATGTGGTCTGCGGGACGAAGTGCGGGAACGTAATTGAGTCGTGCCTCTTTACCGGGAAGCCAGGACGACGTCGGCGGTCGCGGTGGTCGTCCTCCACGCGGGAGACGCGCGTGGTGCCGGGGAGTCGGGGAGGTCGGCCCCCTGAACAAGGATCCACGCAAGTACGACCTGCGTTGGCGTCAGCCAGACTGTTCCGCGCCGCGGTGGGTGGCGAGCTCGCCGGCTTCTTCGAGGGTCGCGGCCCAGGTGGCGAGGAGTTTGAGGCCGTCGGCGGCTGGACTGTCCTTCGGTGCGGTGTACACCAGGAGGATGAGGCCGGGATGGGCAGGGAACTCCATCGCCTCGAAGTTCAGCCCGAGCTTTCCGACGGCGGGATGGCGGATCTTCTTGTACCCGGTTCGGTGAAACCGGACGTTGTGCGCCGCCCACCGGGTCCGAAATACCTCACTGCAGGTGGATAGTTCGCCGATCAGCTCGATGAGTTGTTTGTCGTGGGGGTTACGGCCGGCTTCGGAACGAAGCATGGCGGCGATGTCGTCGGCGGCGCGGTCCCAGTCGACGTAGAAGTCGCGCGCAGCCGGGTCGAGGTACACGAACCGGGCGTTGTTCGCCGGTCGGCGCGCGTCGGCGAGCACCGGCGCGTAGAGGGCGCGGGCCAACCGGTTGGCGGCGAGCATGTCGTGGCGGGCGTTGCGCACCCAGGCGGGTGCGTCGGTGATCGCGTCGAGGACCAGTTGCACATCGGCCGTGACCCCCGCGGTCTTCGAGCGGCGCTGCCGGACGGGTCCGGGTTCGGCGGCCCGGGCGAGGTCGAACAGGTGTGTGCGCTCGGCCTCGTCCAATTGCAGGGCGCGGGCGAGGCCTTCCAGGACGCCGGCGGAGGCGCCGGCGAGGTTGCCGCGTTCCATCCGCACGTAATAGTCGATGCTGACGCCGGCGAGCAGGGCCACTTCCTCTCGGCGCAACCCAGGAACCCGCCGGGTACCGCCGAAGGCGGGCAGTCCGGCCTGTTCGGGGTTGATCCGCGCCCTCCGGGAGGTGAGGAACTCCCGGACCTGTGCTCGCTGGTCGTCCATGCGTTCCACGGTATGCGGACCGGCACGGCCGAGGGAGGTACTGCCGGTACCTGGAAGAGCAGTGACTCCCGCGAGTGCCCGATCGCGCGTTTGCTCGAATGGTGACCACCTCGCATGACCGACCGCCGGTCGCGGCGCCGCCGCGGCGATCCTCGCGACAGCCCTGATCGGCCACCCCTGACGAACGCCGCGCTCCGGTGCGGCATCGAGTACGACGAACCCCCGGAAGAGAGTTGGACATGGCGATCACCGAAGCAGCCCGGAACAATCACGACGAGTTGTTTCCGGGGCACGTCTCGACGTTGAAAGATACGGATCCGGAGCTCATCGAGGTGTTCGACAACTTCGCGTTCGACGAGGTGCTGCAGTACGGCGACCTGAATACCCGTACGCGTCTGATGGTGCAACTCGCCTCGATGATCGCGAGCCAGGCACTGGCCGAGTACCGGGTCGTGCTGGGCGCAGCTCTCACCGTAGGAGTGAGCCCCGCGGAGGCCAAGGAGGTTGTGTATCAGGCGGTCCCGTACGTCGGCATGGCGAATGTCTTCGACTTTCTCCACGCGACGAACGACGTGCTCACCGAGCGTGGCATCAGCCTCCCCCTGGAAGGCCGGGCGACGACGACGGCCGGGGACCGGTTGGCGAAGGGTTTGGCCAAGCAGAAGGAGATCGTCGGCGCAGACGCCGTCGACGGGATGTACGACGCGGCAGCACCGGACGAGCTCCACATCCAGCGCTACCTGTCGGCGAACTGCTTCGGTGACTACCTCACGCGCAGTGGTCTGGACTTGCCGACCCGTGAGTTGCTCACGTTCGCGATGCTGGTCTCCCTCGGTGGTTGCGAACCCCAGGTCAAGGGACACACGATGGCGAATCTCCGCGTCGGGAACACCCGGGCCGATCTGCTCGCCGTCCTCACGCACCTGCTGCCGTTCATCGGCTACCCGCGCACGCTCAACGCCCTGCGGGTGCTGAACGAGTCCGCCCCCTCCGCCGACCGTTCATCGCAGTCATGACCGAACGTACCTGGCTCATCACCGGCGTCAGCAGCGGCTTCGGCCGCCACCTCACCGAGCAACTGCTCGAGCGCGGCGACCGCGTGGTCGGCACCGTCCGCCGACCGGAGTCCGTCGACGAACTGACCAGCCGGCATCCGGACCTGTTCCGGGCCGAGGTGCTCGACGTCCGTGGCACCTCGGCCTTGCGCGCAGCCGTGACCCGAATTGTCGCGGACTTCGGCCGGATCGACGTGGCGGTGAGCAACGCCGGATACGGCCTGTTCGGTGCCGCTGAAGAGCTCACCGACGAACAGATCGACGACATGATCGCCACCAACCTCACCGGGTCCATCCAGTTCATCCGTGCCGTGCTCCCGCACATGCGGGCTGCCGGCGGAGGC
The DNA here is from genome assembly GCF_001583455.1 of Rhodococcus sp. LB1. Classification (NCBI taxonomy): domain Bacteria; kingdom Bacillati; phylum Actinomycetota; class Actinomycetes; order Mycobacteriales; family Nocardiaceae; genus Rhodococcus; species Rhodococcus sp. LB1. Next base: position 28,137 of record NZ_LTCZ01000440.1, read on the forward strand.
CGGATCGTCCAGCTCTCGACGTACGGCGGACAGGTCGCGTTCCCCGGCAACTCGATGTACCACGCCACCAAGTGGGGAATCGAAGGCTTCGTAGAATCGGTGGCGCAGGAGGTGGCGCCGTTCGGCATCGGCATGACGCTCGTCGAACCCGGTGGCGCGCGCACCGACTTCCGCTACCGCGGCGCCCAGATCGCCGAACCGATTCCGGACTACGACGCGACACCCGCGCACAACTTCCGGAAGATGCTCGACCCCGCCGCCGGCCTGGCGCCCGGAGACCCGGCACGAATGGCCGCGCGCATCATCGAAAGCGTGGATGTGGAACCGGCACCGCTGCGCCTCATGCTCGGCTCGCAGGCACTCGAGTCCACCCTCGCGGTACTCCGCACACGCGTCGCCGACTTCGAGTCCCAGACCGAACTCGCCGCCTCCACCGACTTCCCTCCGGAAACCGACTGAGTGGCCGGAAGTCGAATTCATCCATACAAAATGCACGACCGAAGACTCGAGAGACACATACTGATGAGCAAGGTCATTCTGGTCACCGGCGCAGGCAGAGGGCTCGGCACCGACATCGCCCGCACGGCCCTCGCAGGTGGCCATCAGGTCATCGCCACCGGCCGCCGCCCCGAAAAAGTGCAGGAACTACTGGGTGAGAGCGACAACCTGCTGGCCGCCGCCCTGGACATCACCGACCCCGGCGACGCCGAGGCCGTGGTCGCCGCCGCGGTGGAGCGGTTCGGCCGGATCGACGTACTGATCAACAACGCTGCCACCTTCCAAGCCGGATACTTCGAGGAAATCTCCGACTCCGCGATGCGTGCGCAGGTGGAGACGAACCTGTTCGGCCCCATGAACGTCACCCGCGCCGTCCTGCCCCACATGCGCAAGCAGCGGTCGGGGCACATCATGACCGTCTCGTCGCTGGCCGGGATCATCGGCCAGGAATTCTGCGTCGCCTACGCCACCACGAAGTTCGGTGTCGAGGGCTGGATGGAGTCGCTGAGCTACGACCTCGAACCGTTCGGGATCAGGACGACGATCGTCGAGCCCGGGTTCTTCCGCACCGAACTCCTCGAAGAGGCGTCCACCACCTGGGCCGACCAGTCGATCGACGACTACGCCGAGCGCACCACCCAGACCAAGGCGGCCTGGCAGTCGATGAACGGGCAGCAGACCGGCGACCCGCTCAAGCTCGCCCAGGCACTGGTCAAGGTGGCAGAGCTGGACAAGCCGCCGCTGCGGTTCGTCGCCGGATCCGACGCGATCCCCGCCGTCATCGACAGGGGACGTCAGATCAGCGCGCAGGCCGAGGCCTCCCGCGAACTCGGCTTCGACCTCGACCTCGACCTCGACAACTGACACATCACCAGGAGACAACTCATGGAATTCATCGATCCCGTCCCGACCGGCAAGGGTCCGGCCGAGTGGTTCACCGGCGATGTCTGGTTCGACGTCATCTACGCCGGGAAGGAACCCTCGCGGGCGCGCACGAACATGGTCCGTTTCTCGCCCGGCGCCCGCACGTTCTGGCATCACCACGTCCTCGGGCAGACCCTGCACGTCGTGAGCGGGACCGCGCTCGTCGGCACCCGCGACGGTGTCGTCTTCGCAGCCCAGCCCGGGGAGACCGTCACCTGCCCTGCCGGTGAAGAGCACTGGCACGGCGCCACCGACGACCGGTTCATGGAACACCTGGCCATCTGGGAAGGCGACGGGTCCAGCACGCCGGAGACGACCTGGCTCGAGGAAGTCACCGACGAGCAGTACCACGCGCCGCGCACCCGCCGCTCCTGACAACCGTGCCCGACTCGTTCCCGGAGGAGAGACCACACATGACTGACACGATGCGCGCCCTCGTCGGCGGGATCGGCCCGGAATGGGTCATCGATGAGGTCCCCGTCCCGCAGCCCGGGCCGGGTGAGGTGCTGATCCGGAACCGGGCCGCGGCGACCAACAACGCCGATATCCCGATGCTCGCCGAGGCCGATCCCACCCACGGTGGTCACGGCAAGAGGTTCATCGCAGGCTTCGAGTACGCCGGCGAGGTTGCCGCACTCGGCGAGGGCGTGGATACCTGGCAGGTCGGTGACGCGGTGATGGGGTCGATCCCGTCGGCATTCGCCGAGTATGTGGTCGCCGACCACCGGTTCGTCCTGCCCCGCCCGGAGGGACTCGACCCGCAGATCGCCTGTGCGCTGCCGACCGGCCTGCTGACCGAGCACGGTGCGCTCACCACCGCCGGATTCACGGCCGGGCGGAGCGTGCTCATCACCGGTGCGTCGACCGCGATCGGTCTCATCGGCGCCCAGATGGTCAGGGCATTGGGTGCCTCGCACGTGATCGGCACAACCCGCAGCAGCGCCAAGCGGGCCCTGCTCACCGATGCGGGGGTCGACACCGTCATCGTCACCGGCGAGCAGGACCTCACTGCGGCGACCCTGGCGGCGACCGATGGCGAGGGTGTCGATGTCGTGCTCGACCACATCGCCGGGCAGACGTTCGCAGACTGCCTGCCCGCGACGAAGGAGGACGGCCACGTGGTCAACATCGGCCGCCTCGACGGCGCCGAGTCGACGATCAACCTCGACCACCTGTCCTACCGCCACCTCACCGTCCACGGCGTGTCCTTCGGCTTCACCCGCGACTGGGAGATGGCCGGCATCATCGCCGGGCTCCTACCTGAGGTCATCCCGGCCGTCGCACGTGGTGAGATCCGTCCCGTGATCGACCAAACCGTGGAGCTCACGCAGGTCCAGAGAGTTGCCGATCGGCTGCGTTCCGGTGAAGCGGTCGGCAAGATCGTCCTCACCCTCGCCTCGGCGTGAGGATGCCCGGCCGGTTCCCTGTCGCGGCGGTGACGCTCGTCCGAGGACGATCCGCCGGCACCGGAAACAACATGAAACTTTCTTCCGCAAGACGGTTTTCGCGTCGCTCTGCACGAAACGGTCAGGTCTGGCCCGAATGGATCTCCCCGCACCCGCGCACGGACCCTTTGTAGGGCTCCAACCCATTAGTTGCGCGTGACCGCGGACGTCCGGAGGCGCTGATGGGTGACGGTGGCAGTGCTGGAGGGTTCGATCGCAGGAATCCGAACGCGGAACGTCGTCCCGGCCTGAGTCGACTCGACACTCGCCTGACCGTGATGCGCGTCGACGATCGACGAGACGATTGCCAGCCCGAGGCCGGTGCTGTCGGTCTCGCGGGACCGGGCCTTGTCGCCCCGAACGAAACGCTGAAACAGAGTCTTCAGCAGATCCGGCGCGATTCCAGGCCCGTTGTCGGTGATCGTCAATTCGGCCGTCACCACATCCCGGTCGTCGGTCATTGTTGTCAACGTTGCGACCACTGCGGTACCCGGCGGGGTGTGTACCCGCGCATTCGACAGAAGGTTCGCGACGAGCTGATGCAGGCGCTCGTTGTCACCATTCACCATGACCGCGGACTCGGGCACGACCACCGACCAGCGGTGCAGAGGCGCCGAGACCCGAGCATCGTTCACCGCATTGACCAGCAGGTCGGCGAGATCGACGCAGGTCGTGTGCAGGTCTTGGCCCTCGTCCAGACGGGCGAGTAACAAGAGATCGGCGACAAGCGCGCCCATCCGCTTGGCTTCCGATTCGATCCGGGCAAGGGCGTACTCGGTCATCTCGGGGAGCTGGTCGCTGTCCTGTCGAGTCAACTCGGCGTAGCCCTGGATAGCGGCCAGCGGCGTCCGCAATTCGTGGCTCGCATCCGTGACGAACTGCTTCATCCTCCGATCCGCCGCCACGCGGACCGCGAGTGCGTCGTCGACGTGACTGAGCAGATGGTTCAGTGCTTCCCCGACCTTGCCGACTTCGGTCCGAGGATCCGTGTCGGGGTCCGCGACCCGCACCGTGAGCGCCGCCTCACCGGTACCGAGCGGAAGATCGGTGACCTTCTTCGCCGTGGCAACCACGCGACTCAACGGTCTGAAGGCGACCTGAACTACGAGCACCGTGCAGATCACCGTCGCGACGAGTGCCGCAAGGGCGAGAATCGACAGCACCACGGTTTCGCGGACCACAGCCTCGTTTGCCGCTGTCAACGATATTCCGGCGACGAGAGTCAAATCTTCATCGTGTGCAAGGCTTTCCATCCGCATATCGCCGAGACCCGCCACGTCGAGGTCCTGCCGACGATTGTCTGCCCACTCCTTGTTCTCGATCTGCGCGATTGCCTCGGAACTGAGCGGGACCGGTTCCGAGTCCGAGAACACCGCGGAGTCGGTGACCACTCCGTCGTCAAGGAGCACGATCACGGTGCCCGGAGCCTGCCCGCCGAACTCGGTCAACGGCTTCACGTAGTTCGGGTCGACGCCGGGAGTGGCGACCGGGCTTCCGTCACGATACTTGTCGACCGAGTGACTGAATACGGACATCGATCCGGTCAATTGCTTGTCGACGACAGTGGTGACCGACGCACGCAGCGTCACCACACCGACCACTCCGACGACGAGCAGAACAACTGCGATCACCGTGGTCAGTGCTGCAACCAATTTCCGTTGCAAACTCCACGGTCCCCGAGCGAGGAAACGGCCCGGCAATGTCATTCTGCGGGCCTGAGAATGTATCCGACGCCGCGAACGGTGTGAATCATCGGCTCCCGACCCGCGTCGATCTTTCGCCGCAGGTACGACACGTACAGGTCGACAATGCTCGCCTTGCCGGCGAAGTCGTAATTCCATACGCGGTCGAGAATCTGCGCCCGGCTGAGCGCAAGTCTGGGATTGTGCATGAAGTAGCGGAGCAGTTCGAACTCGGTGGCGGTCAACGCAATACTGTCACCGCCCCGTTTCACCTCGTAGCTGCCCTCGTCCAGCGAAAGATCGCCCACGGTCAGTACCGCATCGTTCTCCGAGATCGAATCGGCCGCCCGCCGTAGCAGACCTCTCAGTCGTGCAACGAGTTCTTCCAGGCTGAAGGGCTTGGTCATGTAGTCGTCGCCGCCGGCTGTCAGCCCGATCACCCGGTCGTCGACCGAATCCCGCGCAGTGAGGAAGAGGACCGGCACTCCCCCGCCCGAGCCCCGTATGTGCTGGAGCACACTCAGCCCGTCGATGTCGGGCAGCATGATGTCCAGAACCACCACGTCGAATTGCTGCTCACGAAATTTCTGCAAAGCGGTCGAACCGTCGTGTGCCACCTCGACGGCCCAACCCTCGTACCCGAGGGCGAGACCCACCAGGTCGGTCAGAGTCGGCTCGTCGTCGACGAGTAGCACGCGAATCGTCGACCCGTCCGCTCGATACATCCGGGGCAGTTGCGCCAGAACGGCGCGGCGACGTCCCGAATCGGCAGCATGAATATCCGGACGAGTTGATGACACTGCGCCCATTATTCCTGATCGACTCTCGTGATCAAAGGATGCACGGGCACTTCATAGAAACCTCACATCTTTTCACACAGAACACACCGACAGGTTCTTTATCGTCATGCGTCATGCGTGGTGTGACAAACCTCGTCGGACACGGGACAAGGTGTGGACGGACGGGTACTACCAGAAAACTCGGGCTGCCGGGACGGCCTGCCTATCGAACGGACAGTGATCGGTGCATGAACTCGCGCAACGACATAGACGACGAAACTCACGAGTTCGAACCGCTGATCACCCGGAAGGGGGCGATCATCTTCGCGATTGTCTTCCTGATCCTGGTTGTCACAACCTATCTGGACGCAGCACCCACGTAACTTCTGTACTTCACTTCCTCGTCAGGACCCAGGTGCCGATCACTGCCAATGTCGCCACTTCGCTCACTGCCAGTAGGCGCTCGGAATGACCGAAGGTCACGACCTCCCACCACGCAACGCCGGTCACCGCAGCAACGACAAACGCGTAGAGGAGTGGCGAAAAACTTGCGATCGCCAGCCAGGCGAAGAGCCGAGTCCGTCGGGCGTGCACACCATGGGTTCGATGCCGAAGCCACGGCTTGGCGAGGAGAACGGCCGCGATGGGAAGACTGACAAAAGCAATCCCGCTCGCGGTGAGGTGAATACTGCCACTGATACTCGGGGGTTGAGACCAGTCCTGTTTGGGAAAGATTGCGATGGCGAGGAGTCCGAGAACCCACAGTGTCAGAGCGACGGTAGCGCCGGATCTCCACCTCGTGAGCTGTTGGTCTACAACTGCTACGAGTAGCGCAGCGGATCCCGCAGCAAGGAAGAGGATGGCTAGGGTAAAGATCCAACGGCCGCTGCCGACACCATATGCGCTGATGGCTGATTCGAGTCGGCTTCGCATCGCTACTACGGCATACAGGTCGAGCAGGAGAAACACCGCAGCGGAGGCTGCAATCGCGCAGAGCGCGCCCACGGCGATCCGAGCTGTCGGTTCCGCAAGGGTGGGCCGTAGGGCAGTTGGTCTTGTCACAGGTCGATCCGTCCGGTTGGGAGTCTGGAGCCGGTTTTGCTTGGCGCTGCAAGCCGCATGGCACGTGAGGATAATGCCCAATTCGATGTGTCCCCTTTGAAAAGATAAGTGTTTCCTATGTGCCAGGGGTGTACCGCCAGTTCCTCCCGAAAGAGCCTGGTGCCTTCTACGTTTGAAGGATGAGAACCGACACCTTGACACTGGCCGCGCTGGCGACCGTTGCCTCCGCCGTTGCTCTCGTGCCGCTGGCAGGATGCTCCGATCTCGGCGGCGGGCCATCCCCTTCGGAATCTGTTCCTGCCACTGAGTCGACCCGGCCGCCGGAGAGCAGCACAGGGTCGGCGACCGGGTATGAGGACGGGACCTACAACGCGATCGGTGTGTACGGCGGCGGACCCTCCTACCTGGACGTCACCGTCACCATCAGCGACGAGGTCATCGCCGATGTCACGGTCGGGGCAATGGCGGAGAACGAGACGTCCCTCGGATATCAGGAAAGGTTCGCGGCCGCCGTCCCCGATGAGGTGATCGGGAAAAGCCTCGACGAGGCCGAGGTCGGGAAGCTGGCGGGCGCGAGCACCTGCCCAGATGGCTTCAACGACGCCATCGAGCAGATCCGCGAGCAAGCGCGCTCGACCGACGGCAACTGACTTGGGCTGCACGCGTTCGCCGGCTCTCCGGGGTTCGTCGTGTGCAAGTCGGCTCACCCGGGGTGAACGCGTCGCTCTCCGCTTTCAGAACCGTCCCCGTACCGCGTCGAGGTCGCTCACCACACGGGCCGGTTCGCCGGCGATCGGCAGATTGTCTCGATCCAGGACGGCGTCGAACGACTGCACGGGATCGGTCTTCAACGCGGCGAACAGCGGCGTCAGATCGGATTGAGCCCCGCCCTTCTCGGCCACCAGTTCCAGGGTCTTGTGCTCGGCCGCGTCCGAGCTCAGGCTGCCGATGAGGACTTCCGCGATCTGCCGGCGTGCGATCACACCGTCCGACGGATCGCTCGCCCACCTGGTGTCGCCCTGCATCGTCACGAGGTGGTGCTGATCCGGCTCGTTGTAGTCGAACCAGCCGGGACGGACAATCGTGTAGGGCAGCCCGCTGGCTCTGACAAGGCGTTCACCGCGCCGCTTCCAGTCGTGGCCGGGCGTGGGCTTGGTGACGCCGATCGTCGTCATCAACGCGATCCGGGCGGGCTTCTTCAGCGCGTTCAGCACGTTGCGGACGGCGCCGTAGTTGACCCGTTCCGCTTCGTCGGCACCGCCATAGGTGCCGTGGGTGAATACCACCCCGGTCACCCCTTCGAGTGCCTCGGTGAGTGAGTCCGGCTGAGTGAAGTCGCCGACGACGACGCGGGTGCCCTCAGGGAACAAGGAAGACTGATTGCGGTCGCGAACGAGTGCCCTGGTCTCGAACCCCTCGCGCAAGGCTTCGTCGACCGCCAGTCGGCCGATACTTCCCGATGCGCCGACGATGAGCACCGGGTTCGCGGACGGACGCGTGTCGCCCGGTCTTTTGTGAGGTTGCTTCTTCATATATTCAACGTTACGGTCGGCTCGAGCAGGGAGGGAGGAACTGCTGATACACCCCTCCGCGGTTCCTCCTTCGGAACCGAACATCCTTCGGAATTCGAAGGTTTCGGCGAGGAGACCACTTCGTGCGATCGGAGCGCCGGTCAGATGAAGAGATCCCCGTCGAAGTTATCGGACCACTGAACCCTTTCATCAGCCAGAATGCGCACCCAGCTGAACTCGAACGACCTGAGGCTCGCTGGTTCGCTTACGAACAAGGCGGTCGCCAGCCCGTCCGCGGTGGCGGCGTCGGCGGCGAGCACCCAGGTCGCAACGACGTCCGCAACCGGGCGCCGGGTTCGGCCGTCGAGCACGTGGTGCAGTCCAGCACCCCACGTTCGTCGGGTCGTCGCCGAAGCGCACAGCGAACCGTCTCGGAGGTTCACCGTGCCGATCACTCGGCCGGGAGCCCTGGGGTGTTCCAGTCCCACCCTGACGGCCTCGGCTCCACGATGCCGCATGTCGCCGCTGGCGTCGACGAAGAACCGGTCGATTCCCTCCTCGGTCAGCGTGTGGCTGACGAGGTCGACCAGGTACCCCTTACCGGCTGCGCCGACGTCGATCACGGTCGGACGATCCGAGGCGATTGTGGTTCCGTCACGGTGGATGTCGGAGAGCCAGCGGTCGCGACGGCGGTACACCAGCGCGGCAGTGTCGGGGACGAGGGAATACCGGGCGTCGTAGCCGAGCAATTCGAGGTCCCTGCCGACGAGCGGGTCGACCGCCCCGTCGGTTGCGGCGACGAGGCGGTCGTAGAGTTCGAACAGGGCGAGGTCCCGGGCGGGGAACTCGAACCGTCCCCCGCCCTCGGCGCACGCGATCCGCGTGACCAGTGAATCCGCACGGAACCGGGACCAGACGTGATTGAAGTCCTCGGTGACGGAGCGGATTCTGTGCCGTACCTGCTCGGGGATTGGCTGTTCGGTGTCGATCTCCCAATTGGTACCGATCGCCTGGAACCGGAATGTGGCCTCGAGGTTCACCGGTTGGCCATCCGTTCGCACATGGGCGCTCATCCGGTCACCTCTGACCTGCGGTTCACGCTTCCGGGATATCGCGGGCGAACAGCTCGGGGGTGACGGTCACGGGATCGGGTCCGCCGCGGACACCGGTATCGAGTGCGTCGATCGCGCCCAGTTGGTCTGTGGTGAGCTCGAAGTCGAACACGTCGAAGTTGGCGGCGATGCGCTCGGGGTTGACGGACTTCGGGATCGCCGAGCGTCCCTCCTGCAGGTGCCAGCGCAGCATGACCTGGGCGGGCGTCTTGCCGTGGGCGGCGGCAATCTCGCCGATCACCGGATCGTCGAAGGTCGACCGAGCGCCGTCGCCACGGTAGCTGGTGATGCCGCCCATCGGCGACCACGCCTGAGTCAGAACCCCGTGCTCCGTGTCCGCGGCCTGCACGTCCGCCTGGGTGAAGTACGGATGCACCTCGACCTGATTCACCGCGGGCACGACATCGGTCTGCTCCAGCAGTTTCGCGAGGACGTCGGGCATGAAGTTGCTGACACCGATCGCGCGGACCTTGCCGTCGTCTAACAGCGTCTCCAGCGCCTTGTAGGCCTCGACGGTCTTGTCGAACTGCGTGGGCACGGGCTGATGAAGCAGGAGCAGGTCGATCTGGTCGACGCCCAGCTTGCCCGCGCTCTTGTCGAAGGCGTGCAGGGTCTTGTCGTAGCCGTAGTCGCTGATCCAGATCTTCGTCTCCACGAACACCTCGGAACGGTCGAGCCCGGACCGGCGGATGCCCTCGCCGACTTCGCGCTCGTTGAAATAGGAGGCGGCCGTGTCGATCAGCCGGTAGCCCACCCGGAGGGCCTCGGCGACGGAAGCGGAAGTGGTTTCGGGCGGGGTCTGGAAGACGCCGAAGCCCAACGCGGGCATCTCGACGCCATTGTTCAAAGTCACGTTCATACTCATATTCCTTGACGTTAGACACTCGGTGTCAGATGAGGGAGTAACTGGGAGTACACCCTTCGCGGTCGGGCTGCCGGACTCGGCGGTGTGGATCCCCGCCCCACAGATGGGCGGGGCCGATCAGAATGAGCGCTGCGCGCGGGCGTCGCTGGTTGTCTGGCCGGTGGCGGCGAGGCTGCCGAGGAGCTTCAGGCGTTCCTCGGTGGGGCTGCCGGGCTCGGCGGTATAGGCGAACATGAACCATTCCGGATTTGCCGGCAGATCCATTGCTTCGTAAGAGAATTCGAGGTCGCCGACGGCGGGGTGGTGGATGCGTTTGATCCCACCGCGATGATGACGGACGTTGTGTGCTGCCCACCGGTGCCGGAAGGTGTCGCTACGGGTGACGAGCTCCCCGATCAAATCGGTGAGCGGCTTGTCGAGCGGATTCTGACCGGCGTAGGTGCGCAGGGTCGCGACGATGTTATCGGCGTTCTGTTCCCAGTCCGGGAAGAAGATCTGCGCGGCGGGATTGAGGAACGTGAACCGGGCCGTATTCCCTCGGTTCGCCGGATCTTCCAGCATGGGCGCGTAGAGCGCCCGCCCCAGTGGGTTGGCGGCGATGAAGTCCATACGCCGATCCCGCACCCACATCGGCGCGCCGGTCACGGCGTCCAGGAACCGCTGCAACGTGGGCTTGACGGTCTGCTCGGCGGGTCGTTTGCGTCGCCGCGGCGGCGGTGGACCGGCGGCTCGGGCGAGATCCGCCAGGTGGTCGCACTCGGCGTCGTCGAACTGGAGAGCTCTGGCGATGCTGTCGAGTATTTCGGGGGAGACGCCGGTGAGGTCGCCGCGTTCCATCCGCGCGTAGTACTCGACACTGACCCCGGCGAGCATGGCGACCTCTTCGCGGCGCAGCCCGGGCACGCGGCGGCGTCCCCCGCCGATGATGCCCGCCTGGTCCGGGGTGATCCGGTCCCTGCGGGTCCGCAGGAACTCGGCCACTTCTGCTCGATGATCCATATCTTCAACGCTAACGTCAGCGACGGTGCTGTGGGAGGAACTGCCAGTACACGGATAAGACGTGACTCCCACGCGCGCGCACGGTGCGATGGAATGGGCATACGGCTTCTGCTTCCGCGCCCCGGACAGCGTCCTTGCCCGGCGGCCCGGCGCGAGCGCCGGACGCACTACGCACGACAAAGGAGACGAACATGACCACCTGGTTCATCACGGGGGCTTCGAGCGGCCTGGGAGCCGCACTGGCACGGGCCGTCCTCGAGCACGGCGACAACGCGGTGATCACCGCCCGCAACGCCGACCACGTACAGGACCTCGTCGCCGCGCACCCGAACAATGCGCTGGCGGTGCCGCTGGACGTCACCGACCACGACCAGGTAGTCGCCACGGTCAGCGCCGGGACCGACCGGTTCGGGGGCGTCGATGTGCTGGTGAACAACGCCGGGCACGGGTACCGGGCCGCGGTCGAGGAAGCAGCTGTGGACGAGGTGGACGAGCTGTTCGCCACGAATTTCTTCGGCCCCGTCGATCTGATCAAGCAGGTGCTGCCGCAGATGCGTTCCCGCCGGTCGGGCACCATCGTGAACGTCTCCTCGATCGGCGCGCCCCGATCGAACCCCGCCTCCGGCTACTACACCGCGACGAAAGCAGCGTTGGAGGGCATGTCCGACGCGTTGAACCGCGAGGTCGCACCGCTCGGGATCCGGGTGATGGTGCTCGAACCGGGCGCGTTCCGGACCGACTTCTCCGGTCGCTCCCTGAACCAGTCCAGCACCGTGATCGACGACTACGCCGACACCGCCGGGAAGCGCCGCAAGGAGAACGACCACACCCACGGCACCCAGCAGGGTGACCCCGATCGCGCGGCGCAGGTCATCATCGCCACGGTCGAAGGCACGGACGCCCCGTTCCGCCTGCTGCTCGGGACCGACGCCATTCAGATCGTCCGCGAGGAGCTCCAGGGACGCATCGACGAAATCGACGAGTGGGCGCACGTCAGTGCCACCACCGACTTCGCCATCGAGAAGGACGACGAATGACGACGTGGTTGATCACCGGAGCATCGAGCGGACTCGGCCGCGCGCTCGCCGAGCGTGTCCTCGCTGCCGGGCATCAGGTCGTCGCAACCGCGAGGAACACGGACGCCCTCGACGACCTCCGGGCGGCTTATCCGGAAACCGCGTTGATCACGTCTCTGGACGTCACCGACTCGTCCTCCATCGATGCCGCCGTAGCGAGGGTCGAGGAGCGCTGGACCGGTATCGACGTGCTGGTGAACAACGCCGGTTACGGGTACACCGCCGCGGTCGAGGAAGGCGAGGACGAGGCTGTGGCTCGCCTGTTCGCGACGAACTTCTTCGGTCCCGTTGCGCTGATCAAGGCGGCCCTGCCCGGTATGCGCCGCCGCGGGAACGGCCTGATCGTCAACATTTCATCGGTGGGCGCGCGCATCACCATTCCAGGCGGTGGCTACTACTCCGCCGCGAAGGCAGCCCTCGAGGGACTGTCCGGGTCGCTCCGCAAGGAGGTCGAGCCGTTGGGGCTCCGCGTGATGGTCGTCGAACCCGGATCGTTCCGCACCGACTTCCGCGGACGCTCCGCCGACCGGTCCAGCGTCCAGATCGAGGCGTACGACCAGATACTCGGACGGACAGGCGACTCGGCGCTCAGCCCGCAGCGTGGCGCACCGGAGAAAGCGGCGGCCGCGATCCTGCAGGCCGCCGAGGACGCCGAACCACCGAAGTTGCTCGTTCTCGGTAGCGACGCGCTCGGCGGTTTTCGTGCGGCCGCCGACGACGCTGCCCGCGACGTCGATCGGTTCGAGCAACTCAGCCGCAGCACCGATGCAGCATCGTGAGCGCCGCCGCCGACCCGCACCTGACGGCATCATGAACGAATCCCTCAGCCGCAGAACACTCCTGACCGCGGGGCTCACCGGGATCACGGCCGTTGCCGCGGTCCTCACCGGCTGCACTGCCGAGCAGCGCCCGCAAGAGAGCCCGGCCACCGGCGAGCGAACCCCGAGGACACCCGATCCCGAGAGAACCACCGTCTCCGGCAGCCGAGTGCTACTCGTCTACTTCTCCCGCGCCGGCGAGAACTACTACTACAGGGGCCGTCGGGACCTGGAGGTCGGCAACACCGAAGTCCTCGCTGGGATGATCTCCGACCGGATCGACTGTGTCACCTACGAAATCGAAGCCGCCGACCCCTATCCGGATGCGTACGACCCGACGGTCGAGCGCAACCGCCGCGAGCAACGAGACGACGCCCGACCCGCGATCGCGAACCCGCTTCCCGATGTCAGCGGCTACGACATCGTGCTCCTGGGCAGCCCCGTGTGGAACATGCGCACCCCGATGATCATGTCCACCTTCATCGAAGGCCTCGACCTCGCAGGGAAGACGATCCTGCCGTTCGTCACCTACGCCGTCAGCGGCATGAGCGGCATCGACGACGACTACCGCGATGCCCTTCCCGACAGCGAGGTCCGTGACGGGCTGGCCATTCAGGGCGAGACCGTCGCAGAAGCGGCCCCGGACCTCGACACGTGGCTCAGCGCCAACAACCTCGTCTGAGAAAGCGGCACGGACAACGCGCCCGCTCGCGTACGTGACATCCGCCCGGCGGCGGTAAGGAGTAATACCAGTACACGGATAGCCGGTTACTCCCCCATTCGGCGTCACCATGGTGTGCTGGAAAGGCAGCAGGGCGAGCATCGCTCCATATGTCGGGTCGCTGCCACTGCGAGATCCCCCCGACCAATCAGAAGGAAACCCAATCACATGACTGACTCCCAGAATCTTCCCCGTGTTGCGGTCATCACCGGCGCATCGTCCGGGATCGGCGCGGCCACCGCACGCGCCCTCCATGCCGACGGGTACCGCGTCGCGCTGTTGGCACGCCGCCTCGGCCGCATCGAGGCTCTCGCCGCCGAGCTCGGTGACGGTGCGATCGCGATCCAGGCCGACGTGACCGACCGCGACGCACTCGTGGCCGCAGCCCAGCGGGTGCAGGACGAGCTCGGCGGGGCCGACGTGCTGGTCAACAACGCCGGAACCATGCTCCTGGGCCCGTTCTCCTCCGAACAGCGCGCCGACTACCGCAACATGATCGAGGTCAACCTGCTCGGCGCGATCACCGCCACCGAGGTATTCCTCGACCAGCTCGAGGATGGCGGCGGTGACCTCATCAACATCTCCTCCGTCGCCGGACGCACGGCCAGGGCAACCAACGGCGTCTACGCCGCCACCAAGTGGGGCGTCAACGGATGGTCCGAATCCCTCCGCCAGGAACTGCTGCCCGACGTCCGCGTCACGCTGATCGAACCGGGTGTCGTCGACACCGAGCTGCCCACCCACATCACCCACGAGGCCACCAGGCAGGCCGTGCAGCAGGGCTACGACGCGGCCACGGTCAAGCCCGAAGAGATCGCCGAGGTCATCGCCTTCACCCTCGCCCGCCCCCGTCACCTGGCCATCAACGAGATTCTGCTCCGCCCCGCCGGCCAACTCGGCTGACGGCGATCCAGAGGCACCCGCACCACACCGGGTGGACTGGTTCTCGCGCACTTCATAGGAAGCTCACATCTTTTCACATAGAACGCATCGACAGTTTCTCTATCGTCATGCGGCATGCGTGGTGTGACACCTCCCCGGGGTGCGGGACAGGGATTCGGGATGTCTTCCGCGAGATCCGATCTCGCCCAGCGGCCCCCGTCGACCGCAGGCCCCGGGGCATCGGATATCTCGCCGGCACGCACCACCGGGAGACGTCGACCCGCCAATATTTCGCAGAACACGCTCTAGTCGGGAGAACAGACGATATGCACACCACAACGATCGGCACGCGGACACGGATGGCCGCCCTCGCGGTGGCCGTCGCCGCTGCGCTCACCGCCTGCAGTTCCGGCGACAGCGGAAGTGACTCACCTGCTACCGGACTCACCATCGCCGAGCAGGGCAGCTTCACCGTCGGCGGCACCATGACAACCGCGCCCGGCCAGTTCGATCCTCGCCGTCCCGCCGATCCACAGGGACAGACCTACCGCGGCGACCACGCCTACACCCACTACCAGGTGCCCGAAGACGCCCGGAACCTGCCGATCGTGATGCTGCACGGCGCCGGCCAGTTCTCCAAGACCTGGGAGACCACCGCCGACGGCCGGGAAGGTTTCCAAAACCTGTTCCTGCGCAAACAGTTCTCCACCTACCTCGTCGACCAGCCGCGGCGCGGTGACGCGGGCCGCGGCATGGTCGGCACCACCATCACCCCGACCCCGGACGAGCAACTGTGGTTCAACCAGTTCCGCCTCGGGACCTGGCCGGACATGTTCCCCGGGGTGCAGTTCTCGAGCGACCCCGCGGCCCTGGACCAGTTCTACCGTTCGATGACACCCAACACCGGTCCCTTCGACGCCGGGGTCATCTCCGACAGCTTGTCAGCCCTGTTCGACCGGATCGGCGAAGGGATCCTCTTCACCCACTCCCAAGGTGGCGGGCCCGGCTGGCAGACCGCGATGAAGAATCCCGGCGTGAAGGGTATCGTCGCGTTCGAGCCCGGGAGCGGGTTCGTCTTCCCCGAAGGGGAAGCACCACAACCGATCCCGAACGGTTTCGACACCCTCAGCCCGGAAACCGTTCCGATGGACCAGTTCACCGCGCTGACGAAGATTCCGATCGTCATCTACTACGGCGACAACATCCCCAGCGAGCCCACCGATCAG
Organism: Rhodococcus sp. LB1; assembly: GCF_001583455.1. Lineage (NCBI taxonomy): Bacteria > Bacillati > Actinomycetota > Actinomycetes > Mycobacteriales > Nocardiaceae > Rhodococcus > Rhodococcus sp. LB1. Next base: position 43,737 of record NZ_LTCZ01000440.1, read on the forward strand.
CCGAATCAGGACAGCTGGCGGGCCCGGCTCGAGATGGCACGGCTGTGGGCCGATGCAGTCAACCGCCACGGCGGCGACGCCACCGTCGTCCACCTGCCCGAGATCGGCATCACCGGCAACACCCACTTCCCGTTCTCCGACCTCAACAACACCCAAATCGCCGACGAAGTCTCGAAATTCCTCGCCGACAAGCAACTCGACGGCAAGTAGCCGAACTCCCCTTTGCGAAAGGCGATACATCGTGCGTTTGTCCTCCAAGGCCGCCCTGCTGTCGACGTCAGCTGTGCTGGGCGCCGTGATCATCGCGGCGCCCGCCCACGCCGGAAGCCCTCGGATCGGGGTCTCCCCCGAGATTTCCCGGCCTGCGGCTCCCGGTTCGCCGGAGAATTTCACCGGTCAGGTGCAGAGCAGGTCGCTGTTCGGCGCCACCGATCACCTCGAAGCCTCGGGCGGTGAGGTCAGTTTCGAGCCGCACGCCCGGACCGCCTGGCACACCCATCCCGCAGGTCAAACGTTGATCGTGACCGAGGGTACCGGGTGGGTGCAGGAATGGGGCGGCCCCAAGCAGGTGATGACGGTTGGCGACGTGGTGACGATTCCGCCGGACGTCAAGCACTGGCACGGGGCGACCGCCGTGGACGCGATGACGCATATCGCCGTGGCCGAGGCAGTCGACGGCAGCCGTGTCACCTGGATGGAGCAAGTCGGCCCCGAACAGTACTACCTCTGAGAGAAGCAACTTCTGATGAAACTGACCAGATGGTTCGCTGTCCCGGCAACGATCGTGTCGCTGTCGGTGCTGGCACCGCATGCTCGGAGAACAACCCCGAGTCCTCGCCTTCACCCGCGGCGAAGGTGGAGTCTGTCGATTCGGTCTCCCCGGCGCTGCAACGCTACGGCGACGAAGTCCTCGAAGACCAGCTGTGGCAGCGGACCGAGCTGTCCGCCCGCGACCGCAGCATCGTGACCCTCGCTGCCCTGATCGCCCGCAACCAGAGCGTGGAACTTCCCTTCTACCTCGATCGAGCGCTCGACAACGGCGTCACCCCGACCGAGGTATCGGAGATCATCACCCACCTGGCCTTCTACTCGGGCTGGCCCAACGCGATGAGTGCCGTCGAAGCCGCCGAACCCGTCTTCGAGGCCCGCGGTATCGACGCCGCGCAGTTGTCGGACGTCTCACCCGAACTCCTGCCGGTCGACCAGGAGTGGGAGACCGCACGCCGCGACCGGGTCGACGGCGATTTCGGCCGGGTGGCACCCGGGGTGCTCGGGTTCACCACGGACGTGCTGTTCCAGGATGTGTGGCTGCGCCCCGGTCTGGCGCCCCGCGACCGCAGCCTGATCACGGTCAGCGCGCTCGTCGCGACCGGTCTCACCGGGCAGATCCGCTCGCACCTGACCCGCGCGATGGACAGCGGCCTGACCCAGGACCAGGCCTCCGAGGTGCTCACCCAGGTCGCGTTCTACGCGGGCTGGCCGTATGTGTTCACCGCGATGCCGGTCTTCAAAGAGATTTTCGAAGCCCGCCGGTGAGTTGTCCCGAATCGAGGAGGTAACGCCTATGAGCGCGCTGGACGGTAGCAACGCCCCCTGGCGGAAGGAAATCAATCGCAGGACCTTCGTCGGATCCTCGCTGGCGGTCGGTGGTGCGGTAGTGGCGGCACCGCTGCTCGCCGCCTGCGGTGACTCCGAGAACGCGGCGAGCGAGGCACAGACATCGGTGGTGCGGATGCGGATCAACGGCGAAGAACGTGAACTGGCCGTCGACAACCGCACCTCGCTGCTGGACATGCTGCGTGAGCGCGCCGAGCTGACCGGTACGAAGAAGGGCTGCGATCAGGGTGCGTGCGGTGCCTGCACCATCCTCGTGGGTGGGCAGCGCGTCAACTCCTGTCTGACGTTGGCGGTGATGCACGACGGCGCCGAGATCACCACCATCGAGGGAGTCGCGGACGGCGACCGGCTGCATCCGTTGCAGCAGGCGTTCATCGACGAAGACGCCTTCCAGTGCGGCGCCTGCACCCCGGGCCAGATCATGTCCGGCCTCGGCTGCATCCGCGAGGGCCACACCGGCTCGCCGGCCGAGATCCGGGAATGGATGAGCGGCAACATCTGCCGCTGCGGGGCCTACACCAACATCGCGGCCGCAATCGGCACCGCCGCCGAGGAGAGCTGACCGCATGTTCCCCTTCCGATTCAGCAAGGCTTCCGACGAGCAAGCCGCGCTCAGCGCCGCCGCGTCGGGCGCACGCTACGTCGCCGGCGGCACCACCCTGGTCGACCTCATGCGCGAAACCGTGGAGCGACCCGAGGCGGTCGTCGACATCAATGCGCTGCCCTACCGCGACATCGATGTGCAACCCGGCCGGTTGCGTGTGGGTTCGCTGGTACGGATGGCGGAGATCGCCGCACATCCCGGGGTGCGCGAACAGTTCCCGATGATCGTGCAGGCTCTGGAACTGAGTGCGTCAGCTCAGCTGCGAAACAGTGCGTCCATCGGCGGCAATCTCCTGCAACGGACCCGGTGCCTGTATTTCCGCGACGTCACCGCGGCCTGTAACCGCCGCACACCGGGCGCGGGGTGCGCGGCGATCGGGGGCCGCAACCGCACCCATGCGATCCTGGGCACCAGCGACAGCTGTGCCGCCACCCACGCCTCGGATGTCGCAGTGGCTCTGACCGCCCTCGACGCGACCGTCATCGCGCGAGACAGCGACGGGGAACGTCGAATTCCGCTCAGCGAGTTCTATCTTCGGCCGGGTACGACGCCGGACCGCGAGAACACGCTGCGCCCGGGCGAACTGATCACCGCCGTCGAGGTCACCGTCGGTCCGGAAGCACGCCGGTCCGGCTACCTCAAGGTCCGCGACCGTGAGTCCTACGAATTCGCACTGACCTCGGCGGCGGTTGCCCTCGACATCACCGGCGGCAGGATCCGCACCGCGCGGGTTGCCGTCGGTGGGGTCGGTACCGTGCCGTGGCGGCTGCCGTCGGTGGAGCGCGCTCTCGTCGGGCAGGCGCCGAGCGCCGAACTGTGGCGCACCGCGGCCGCCACCGCAGCCGACGGTGCGCAACCATTGTCGGAGAATGGTTTCAAAGTCGAATTGATCAAGCGGACCGTCGAACGTCAGCTCTCGACCATCGGAGCACTGCCGTGACCCTCGCGAGCGGCCGGCCCATCTCCCGCGTCGACGGACCACTCAAGGTCACCGGCAAGGCCACCTACACCGCCGACAATATCGAACCCGGCCTGGTCTACGCCGTACTCGTGGACAGCACGGTCGCGCGCGGCAGGTCGACTCCATAGATACCATTGCTGCACAACAGCATTCCGGCGTGCTGGAGGTGATCACCGACTTCACCGGCGTCACGCTGCCGTTCGACCCGAAGCAGGTGCGCTCCTACGGACAGCCGATCGCAGTGGTCCTCGCCTCCACATCGGAAGCCGCGATCCACGGCGCAAGGTTGGTCACCGCGCGCTACACCGAGGCACCGCAGATCACCGACATGCACGACCCCACGGCGCCGGCCGAACCCAACACCCGCACCCCCGACTACAGCCGAGGCGACCCTGAAGGCGCCCTCGCGTCGGCGGCAGTGGTCAGCGATCTGCATTACGACATCGCGCGCAACAATCACAACCCCATCGAATTGCCCGCGACCGTCGCCCGGTGGGACGGCGATCGGCTCACCGTGCGCGACAAGGTGCAGGGTGTGCCGCAGTCGCAGGCGAGCTTGGCCAAGGCCTTCGGCATCCCGGCCGAGAATGTGCGGGTGATCTGCCCGTTCGTCGGTGGCGCGTTCGGCAACGCGCTCAAGGTGTGGCCGCACGAACTCATCACGTGCTTCGCCGCACGCACACTCGCGCGCCCGGTCAAGCTGGTGCTGACCCGCAAACAGCTCTACAGCGTGGTCGGATTCCGCCCGGCCAGCAGCCAGCGCCTGGCCGTCGGCGCCGACCGGGCGGGGACGATCAGCTCGATCATCCACGAGGTGTCCATCGAGACCTCGCGCTACGACCAATATCTGGAAGGCAACACGCCGTACGCGCGGTTCATGTACAACTCTCCCAACATGCGCTCCACCGCGCGCCTGGTGCCGCTCGACATCAACCCGGCCGCGCCCATGCGGGGACCGGGGACCGTCACCGGCGCGTACTCCATGGAGTGCGCGATGGACGACCTGGCGCACCGGCTCGGCATGGATCCCATCGACTTGCGGTTGCGCAACGAACCGGTGGTCGACCAGTCCGAAGGACTGCCCTTCTCCACCCGGCGGGTCACCGAGTGCTTTCGCCGCGGCGCCGACGTCTTCGGCTGGTCGCGTCGCAATCAGGTGCCCGGAGTCACGCGCGAGGGCAACCTCCTGATCGGATACGGCACCGCGGCTGCGGCCTATCACACACTGACCGCCGACTCCTCCGCGGTGGCTCAGGCCAACGCCGACGGCACCTTCGAGGTCCGCAGCGCCACGATCGACATGGGGCCGGGTACGTACACGTCCATGACCCAGGTGGCCGCCGACGCACTGGGCGTGCCGATGTCACGGGTGCGATTCGTACTCGGCGACAGCACCTTCCCTCCCGCGCCCCTGCACGGTGGCTCGATGACGATGGCCAGCGTCGGGTCGGCCGTGCACATCGCGGGAAACATGCTGCGTGACAGGTTTATTCGGACCTCCGTCGTCGATCCGGGTTCCCCGCTGAACGGTCTGCGCCCGGACCAGGTCGGTGTCGCCGACGGCCGCATGTTCCAGACCGATGACCAGGCCCGCGGCGAGACGTACCAGGACCTGCTGCGGCGCCGCGGCTGGAACACCCTGGATTCCCAGCAGGACTGGGATGCCGGCGACGCCGCCGAACGGTATTCGATGTGGGCCTACGGTGCGGTGTTCGCCGAGGTCGCCGTCGACGAACTGCTCGGCACGGTCCGGGTCCGGCGTATGCACGCCTGCTACGACTCCGGGCGGATCATCAACCCGAAACTCGCCCATAGCCAAGCCATCGGCGGCATGGTCGGCGGGATCGGGATGGCGTTGCTGGAAGGCACGCACCTCGACTACCGCGACGGTAAGATCGTCAACGCCAACCTGGCCGACTACCTGGTCCCCGTCAACGCCGACATCACCGCCCTCGACGCGGAATTCCTGCCCGCCGAGGACATGATCGCCGACCCGCTCGGAGTGAAGGGGCTCGCCGAGGTGGTGATAGTCGGCGTGCCCGCAGCAGTTGCGAACGCAGTGTTCAACGCGACCGGAAAACGGGTTACCAGCCTTCCCATCACCCTGGACACACTGTTGTGACGGCTCGTCGGCGGGGAGGTCCGCATGCGTGAAGTGCTGGCGGATGTGATGGCGGTCTGGCGGGCAGGCGGCACGGCGGGTGTCGCCACCGTGGTGCGAACTCTGAGGTCGGCGCCACGGCTGCCGGGCGCCACGATGACCGTGGCCCCGGACGGCGTGGTCGCAGGATCCGTGTCGGGAGGCTGCGTCGAGGCGGCGGTGTACGAACTCGCGCGCGAAGTCGCCGACACTCAGTGACCGACACTGCGGCGCTACGGCGTCAGCAGCGATGACTCGTTCGACGTCGGCCTCACCTGCGGCGGGGAGCTCGACATCTTCGTCGAGGCGGTGTCGCAGCGCACCTTTCCTCAGTTTCAGACCGTGGCCGACAACCTTGCCGCTCACCGACCGACCGCGGTGGCAACCATCATCGCCCACCCCGACGACAACCGGGTCGGGGCCAGGCTGGTGATCGAGAACGACACGGCCTCCGGCACGCTCGGATCGGCGCGCACCGACGCTGCGGTGCGCGACGACGCGCGTGGTTTGCTCGCTGTCGGCCGCAGCACCGTGCTCTCGTACGGGCCGGAGGGAGAGCGGCAAGGCGACGGGATGGAGGTCTTCGTCGCCAGCCATGCGCCGCCGCCGCGGATGCTGATCTTCGGTGCGGTCGACTTCGCCGCCGCCCTGGCACAGCAAGGATCGCTGCTGGGTTATCGGGTCACCGTGTGCGATGCCCGCCCGGTCTTCGCGACTCCCGCCCGGTTCCCCGCCGCCGACGAAGTCGTCGTGGAGTGGCCCCACCGCTACCTCGCGGCCCAAGCCGACGACGGTGCGATCGATGCCACCACGGTGATCTGTGTGCTCACCCACGACCCGAGGTTCGATGTTCCGGTCCTCGACATCGCGTTGCGGCTGCCCCGGGTCGGTTATGTCGGTGCGATGGGATCGCGAAGCACTCATACCGATCGGCTGCGGCGGCTGCGGCAAGCGGGCCTGACCGACACCGTACTGTCGCGGCTGCGCAGTCCGATCGGTTTGGATCTGGGCGCACGCACACCCGAGGAAACGGCGGTATCGATCGTGGCCGAGGTCGTCGCGTCACGGTGGGGCGGTGCCGGTCGTCCGTTGGCCGAGACCGGCGTGCGGATACATCGCGACGTTTCCGATGCCGTCACCATCACCCGTTGAAGTCGGCCCTCCGAGCACCCCGAGATGATCGGCGCACGCTTCACATGGTGTTCATGTGGTTCAGATTTCGAATAGCCCAGCGGCGCCCATGCCGCCGCCGATGCACATGGTGACCACGACGTATCGGGCTCCGCGGCGACGCCCTTCGAGTAGTGCGTGTCCGACGAGGCGGGCGCCGCTCATGCCGTAGGGGTGGCCGATGGAGATGGCGCCGCCGTTGACGTTGTAGCGATCGGGGTCGATGCCGAGGTGGTCGCGGCAGTACACCGCCTGGGAGGCGAAGGCCTCGTTGAGTTCCCACAGGTCGATGTCGTCGACCTTCAGGTCGTGTTGGCGGAGCAGTTTCGGGATGGCGTGGACGGGGCCGATGCCCATCTCGTCCGGGTGGCTGCCGGCGACGGCCATCCCTCGGTAGGTGCCGAGGACATCGAGGCCGCGGCGGGCCGCCTCCCGGCCTTCCATGAGCACGGCGGCCGAGGCGCCGTCGGAGAGCTGGGAGGCGTTGCCTGCGGTGACGGTGGCCTTCTCGGTGACGTGCCCGTTCTCGAGGACGGTGCGCAGCCCGGCGAGTCCGGCGAGATCAGTCTGTGGGCGGTTGCCTTCGTCCTGGGTCACGGTGACCGTCTCGACGCCGGCCTCCCCGGTGGAGCGGTCGGTGACCGCCTTGGTGGTGGTGAGGGGAACGATCTCGGCATCGAACAGCCCCGCCTGCTGAGCGGCGGCGGTGCGGTGCTGGGACAGAAGTGCGAAGGCGTCCTGGCGATCGCGGGAGACGCCGTAGCGTTCGGCGACGATCTCGGCCGTCTCGAGCATCGGCATGTACGTCTGCGGCAGGTTCTCCACCAGCCACGGGTCACGGGCCCGGTAGCGGTTCGCGTGATCATTCTGCACCAGCGAAATCGATTCGACGCCGCCGCCGACCGTGACGGTCATGCCGTCGGCAATGATCTGTTTCGCGGCGGTGGCGATTGCCATCAGCCCGGATGCGCACTGGCGGTCGATGGTCATACCCGGCACGGTGACCGGCAGCGAGGCGCGCAGCGACGCCTGGCGGGCGATGTTGAGTCCGGAGGCGCCTTCCTGCATGGCGCAGCCGAGGACGACGTCGTCGATCTCGGCAGGGTCGATCGAGGCCCGCTCCACCGCGGCGGTGATCGCGTGGGCGGCGAGGTGCTGCGGCTGGGTGTTGTTGAAGGCGCCGCGGTAGGCCTTGCCGATCGGGGTTCGTGCCGTGGAGACGACGACGGCTTCTCGTGTCACTGGGTTCCTTCCGGAGTGAGGCGATGATGTTCAGCAGGGAGCCGGGGTTCGGCGCCCTCGAGAATCGGCGGGATCACTTGAAAATCGACCGTTCGAGGACACGGAAGTCATGGCTCGGGATGACCTCGCAGTCAAGGGCTTCGATCTTCAGCAGACTCTCCTGATAGGCGACGAGATCGGTGAAGAGTCCGACGGGAATGTGGTCGGCTTCGGCGTCGCCCTCCCAGTTGTCGTACAGGTAGACGCAGTCGCCGGCGATGAGGTAGCGGGTGGTGTCTGCCTCGACGAGAACTCCCTGCGACCCCGGCGTGTGCCCTGGCAACGCGACCAGTGTGATTCCCGGAGCCAACTCGGTGTCACCGTCGACGGGAACGATCTTGTCCTCGGCTCGCTGCCAGGCGGGGTCCATATCTGGCAGTGCTTCGAATTGCCGACAGTGCCAGGGCACGGGCTGTCGGGCGAAGTCGAGTTCACGTTGCTGGACGACGACGCGTGCGTTGGGGAACAGATGGTTGTTCGAGCTGTGATCCCAATGCAGGTGTGTGTTGACGACGAGGCGCACGTCGTCCGGATCGATCCCGGCGGACCGCAGCGCCACCTCCGGTCGTTCCTCGACAGTTTGTTCCATCTTGATGCGGTGGGTGTCCCAGGCTCGGCTGAGGTCGGCCCCGGTGTCGACGACCACGGGCGCGTCCCCGCCTTCGATCACGAACATGATGAGCGGGAGGTCCATGGTGTCGCCCCATCCCCGCAGATAGGTGAACGAGGGCTTCGGGAGGCCGAATACTCGGCCGACAGAGAATGCTCTGATCGTCAGGCTCATGAGACCACTCCGATGTAGTTGTCTAGTTGTTGTCGGCTCGTGCGAATCCGATGTCGGGAGGGAGTTCGTCCAGTGCCCTGCTGCGGGTTTCTCGAAGGACGACGGTGCACGCAAGGCCCACCAGACAGTAGCCCGCCAGGAAGATCCCGAAGACGAAGCCGCCGTGGCTGCCGATGATGCTTGCTGCGACCAGCGGCGGGACGCCACCACCGAGGATGGCAGCGAGACTGTAGGCGAGACCGGCGGCGGTGAAGCGGTAGCGCGTGTGAAACAGCTCGGAGAGGAACGACCCGCAGACTCCCCAGCCGTGGCCGGCGATGAGGAAGCTCACGGTGATGCCGATCCAGAACGCGACCGGTGACTCGGTGTCGAGCAGGGGGAAGAGGACCAGCGCCCAGGGTATGCCAATCATGTTGACGATCAGCAGAACAGGTCGACGGCCGATTCTGTCGGATAGGATCGCACCCGAGATCATGGCCAGACCGTTTACCACGTTACCGACGATCCCGGCCGCGAGCACGCCATGCTGACTCAGGTGCAGCGTCGCGGTCCCGTAATTGATCAGATACGCGATCCCGATGTAGCCGAAGGCGAACGATGACACGAGCGCGCCGGCACCGAGGAGGATCTCCCTCCATTGGTTGGCCAAGGCATCCTTGAACGGGAGACTGCTTCGCCCGCGCCGCTTGACCTCGTTCGCGAAGATCGGGCTCTCCTCCAGCTTGAACCGGGCGTAGAGGCCGACTGTGACGAGAACGATGCTGAGGAGGAACGGAACACGCCAGCCCCAGGCGATGAATGCCTCGTTGCTCATGAAGAGGCCGGTCACGAAAAAGGTCGACAGCGCGAGGATGTTGGCCACCGCTCCGCCGAGGTTGGTGAACATCGACCAGAAGCCGCGGCGGTCGCTGGGAGCGTTCTCGGACGTGAACAGTGCAGCGCCTGCCCATTCACCGCCCGCGGCCAACCCTTGGGCTACGCGGAGCACGATGAGCAGGATCGGTGCGACGACCCCTGCGGTCGCTGCGGTGGGCAGCAGACCGATGATGACCGTGGCGGTACCCATCAGGCACATCGTGGAGATGAGTGTGCGCTTGCGGCCGAGACGGTCCCCGAAGTGTCCGAACAGGATGCTGCCGAACGGGCGGGCTACGAACGCTACGCCGAGAGTCGCGAATGCCACGACAGTTCCTGCGTAGGTTCCCAGGGCCGGAAAGAAGGCATGGGCGAACACCAAAGCAGCTGCTGTACCGAAGATGCCGAAGTCGTAGAACTCGATGACGGTTCCCATGAAGCTGGCGAACGCCACCTTCGGCATCTTGTTCGTCTTTGCCGCGGAAGGATCGGCGGGCTCCGTCGGGCGCTCGGCAACTGGAGAGTCTTGCGCCGGAGGGGGGAAGTAGTCGGTCAAAGCGGGTGCTCCTCAATGCCTTCGAAGTAGTGAGCGCAGCGGGCGGTTGCGGCCCCGCGGCGGCACCTAGTGCAGCCGGAACACATTCGTTCGTATATACGAACTATCGGCTCCATTTGTGAACTAAAATGTATCCCGCCTCACAACCCCCGTCAATAGCGACTCGGCTCATCGGTCCACGAACACACTGCCCGAACGCCCCGTTGACCCCGCACGCCTACCGTGGACGTCGTGACAGCCATGGCGTAGCGTCTGCACCACTCACCCAGTGTCGTTGCCCTGGGGCGGTTTCCAGTCGCCATCTTGTTGCGCGCAACATCACTGGTTCATCACCATCGGAGAGGTCATCGTCACTATGGTCCGGCGAACACAGTCGAATAGTCTTCTACCAGTCGCAAGTTCACTCACCGAGCGGAATACCGTCCGATGAGCGATTCCGACGCCTCAGGATGTTCGTTGATCGCTCCCGGCCTGTGGCAGATCGCCATGCCGTTTCCGAGTCCGTTGCGGCATTCCTTCGCCTATCTGCTGCAGTCCGATCGCGGTTATGTTGCAGTCGATCTGGGGTGGGACAGCGACGAGGGCTGGACGGCGTTCACCGATGGACTCGAGCGCGCGGGTGGAACGCTGGACGACCTGACGGGTGTGGTGGTGACTCACGGCCATCCCGACCACTACGGCCTGGCAGCACGAGTCCACCGGTCCACCGGGGCGTGGATTGCGCTTCACCCCGCCGAATACCCCCAGATAGCGCGCACCACCGCGGACCGTCGCCGGCGCCTCGCCGAAATCACGTCGTGGCTCGATCGTGTCGGAGTGCCTCCCAACAGGTCCGCCGATCTCCTCGCCGACCGTGACCAGCTCATGCTCGACATGTCGTCGCAGTGGCCGGACCGCGAACTTGTCGACGGAGCCACGGTCCCCGACACCGACGGCCAACTTCTTGCGGTGCACACACCCGGACACACACCAGGTCACATGGTGTTTCACGATCGCGGCCGGAACATTCTCTTCACCGGCGACCACCTGCTGCCCCGCGTGTCGGCCAACATCTCACAGCGCCCGACATCAGGAGAGGACCCCCTCGGCGACTACCGTGCCTCACTCACGAGGTTAGGACCATTCGGCGACGCCATGGCCGCACCCGGGCACGAGTGGACCTTCACCGGCGTCGATCGACGAGTACGCGACGTGGAAGTGCACCACCTCGCGCGGTTGGACGAAATCTGGAATGCGGTCGCAGACGGTCACCGCACGGCCTGGGACGTCGCGAATGCGGTGAAGTGGGCGCGCCCATTCGATTCGCTGAATCCGCGCGGCGCCCGCGCCGCCCTGGGCGAAACCATGTCCCACCTCGTGCGACTGGAACGCGAAGCACGGATGGAAAGGCAGGAAGGCAGTCCGCTGATCTGGTTGCCGATCGCCGATCAGACCTCTTCCTGAATTGGGGCCAGCACTGTGCCGGTACCCGTACGGGTACCGGCACAGTCTCGTACCAGGTCGAGCACCGACGGATCAGGCGGCTCGTGGGGCGTCCGGAATGTCGTCCAACTCGAAGTCCCGCGTTTCCCTCAACCTCAGCGTGCACGCGATGGAGACCAGGCCGATGCCGGCCAGCAGGACACCGAAAGCGAGACCTCCCCATGTCGAGATGACACTCGCGGCGATCAGCGGGGGAAGCGCACCACCGAAGATTCCGGCGAGGCTGTAGGACAGACCCGCGGCGGTGTAGCGGTACCTGGTGTGGAACAGCTCCGACAGGAAGGACCCCGCGACACCGAAGGCATGACCGGCAACGAGGAAGCTCACCGCAAGACCGATCCAGAACGCGGCCAGCGATTTCGTGTCGAGCAGCGGGAACAGCACCAGCGCCCAGGGGATCGCAACAATGTTCGTGACCAGCAGAATCCTTCTCCGGCCTACGCGGTCGGAACGGGTTCCGCCTGAGATGATGCCGATTCCGAGCATCACACCACCGAACACGCCGGCTCCGAGGACCTGTGAGCGATCCAGATCGAGCGTTGCGGTGCCGTAGTTGGTCAGGTAGGACGCGCCCATGTAGTTGAGAGCGAAGGCCATCAGCAGTGTGCCGGCGCCGAGCAGGATCTGCCTGCCCTGGTTGCGGAACGCGTCCGCGAACGGAAGTGAGCTGGCTCCCTCGCCCTTGATCTGCTTGGTGAACACCGGCGTGTCATCGAGCTTGAGGCGGACATAGAGGCCGAAGACCACCAGGAGCGCGCTCAGCAGGAAGGGGATCCGCCAGCCGTAGGACACGAACGTCTCGTCGGTCATGAACACACTGGTCAGCAGGAAGGTCGTTGCGGCCAGCATATTGGCGGCAGCGCCGCCCAGGTTGGTGAACATCGCCCAGAAACCACGCTTGTCCTTCGGCGCATTCTCCGTGGTGAAGAGCGCGGCACCGGCCCATTCACCGCCCGCTGCCAGCCCCTGCGCAACGCGCAAGAGAATAAGGAAGACCGGTGCGAGGACACCGATCGTTTCAGCAGTGGGAAGTACACCGATGAGAACGGTTGCAACACCCATGGTCAGCATGGTGGCGATCAGCGTGCGCTTTCGCCCGAGCCGGTCTCCGAAGTGTCCGAAGAAGATCGCCCCGAACGGTCGCGCCACGAACGCCACACCCAGCGTGGCGAACGAGACGACGGTGCCGGCCTGATTCCCCAGGGCTGGGAAGAACACGTCGGAGAACACCAACGCCGCGGCGGTGCCGTAGATGATGAAGTCGTAGAACTCGATGACAGTGCCCATGAAACTCGCGAGGGCCACCTTGCGCATCTTCTTCGTGCTGGGGGGCGAAGCAGGGGAATCCACCCCTACCGGCTGCTCGTGCAGCGACATCCGGCCTTCTCCTTGATGGTGGGTCGATTCGACGTGAAGCCGAATCGCCGCGGCCCCGCACCTCGATACAGAGTTCGTATATAAGTACGAGTGTTCCTAATAAGAATCCATTTGACGATAACTGTGGCGCCCGTCACGAGTCAAGAGCCCACCCCGACCGCCGGCGCGAGGGCGCGACACTGCCGCCTCGGCCCCATTTTCGTTCATTGACACCTCCCTGGGGCACGCCTATCGTTTCGCAGTAACAAACTTTTGTCCGTAATTACGATCACGAAGGGGTGGGTATGCCCGCACTCAACGGTGTGAAGGTCATCTGCGTCGGGCAGTTCTATTTCGCGCCCTACTGCTCCATGTTGCTCGCGCGGCTCGGCGCGGACGTCATCAAGATCGAGGCGCCCGCGGGCGACCCGTATCGCAGGTTGGCCACCGCCGCCGAGGACGGCTCGTCAGTCCAGTTCAGCATGTTGAACTCCGGTAAGCGGGCCATGCGGTTGGACCTGAAGAACCCCGACGGACAGGCCGTGCTTCGGCGACTGGCCGAAACCGCCGACGTTCTCATCCAGAATCTCGCGCCGGGCGCGATGGATCGCTATGGCCTGGGCTACGAAGAGTTGGCGAAGATCAATCCTCGGCTGATCGTTGCTTCCGGCAGCGGATTCGGCTCGTTCGGGCCGTACGCGGGACAACCCGCGATGGACCTGACCATCCAGGCCCGCACGGCTGTCATGAGCACAACAGGATTCATGGAAGGGCCCCCGACCCGCACCGGCCCCTCCGTGGTTGACTTCATGGGAGGAGCCCACCTCGTCGGCGGCGTCCTCGCGGCGCTCTATCAGCGCGAGCACACCGGTCGAGGGCAACACGTGGAGGTGGCGCTCCAGGACGCGATCCTGCCGTCGCTCACCTCGAACATCGCGGGCATGGCCCACAGCGAGAACTCGATGCCGGAACGGACCGGGAACCGTCACGGCGGCATGGCGGTCGTGCCGTACAACGCGTACCGGGCACGCGACGGCTGGGTGACCGTGCTGTGCCCCACTCAGGTGCACTGGGATCGGCTGTGCGACATCATGGGTGACCCCGACGCGAAGGATCCCCGCTTCGATTCGATGGGGGGCCGCTGCGACCACGTGGACGACGTCGACATGATCGTCGAACGGTGGACGAGCACACACACCAAGCAAGAGGTGGCCGACCTGTTGCAGAACACCGGCATCCCCACCGCCCCCGTCATCGACCTTGCCGAATTGATGGTGGATCCCCACATCGAGGAGCGTGGCGTCCTGCGCCGGATGTCCGACGACAAGGGCTCGTGGATGACACTCGGCAGCCCATTGTTCCTCTCCGACTCACCGATCGTGGAGCCGACCAGGGCTCCCGCTCTGGGAGCCGACACCGACCAGATCCTGCTCGAGGAGCTCGGTATGTCGGCCGAGGAGATCGAGAAACTGCGCTCGACTGGGGCCATCTGAGGGTGGTCGGCCCCCGTAAAATCATCTGTAACAGGAGGTAGTAATGCAGGGTCTGGTGTTCGACGGAGATCGGCGGGTTTCACTGCGCCCATTTCCAGACCCGACGCCGGGCGAGGGTGAAATCGTCATTCGGGTAACCGCATCGGGTATGTGCGGAAGCGATCTGCACTACTACCGTGCAACCGCCGACACGACGCCCGACGCGACGGACGTCTGCATCGGCGGCCACGAGCCGGCCGGCATCGTCGAGGAGCTCGGGCCGGGCTCCGACGACAGCGTGACCATCGGCGATCGTGTGATGATTCATCACTACGCGGGCTGCGGACGCTGTGTCGCATGCCGATCCGGGTGGACGCAGATGTGCACCACCAGCGCTCCCCTCGTGTACGGCAAGAACGCGCACGGCGCCCACTCCCCGTTCATGCAGGTTGCGGCCAAGTCGGCACTGAGGCTTCCCGACTCCCTCTCCTTCGAGGCCGGCGCGGCCATCGGGTGCGGGACTGGTACCGCGTGGGGCGCCCTGGAACGACTCGGCGACATCGGTGGCACCGATGTCGTGGTGTTCGGGCAAGGACCGGTCGGTCTCTCCGCAACGATGCTCGCCGCGGCGCGCGGAGCCCGTGTCATCGCAGTCGACCTCGAACCCAAGCGGTTGGCGCAGTCGACTCGGTTCGGTGCTGCCGACACCGTCGACGCCGGGTCCGTCGACGCCGTCCAGGCGATCAAAGAGCTGACTCGAGGATCGGGCGCACCGGCGATTGTGGAGACGTCCGGCGCCACCGCAGCAGCCAGGTCGGCCGTGGCGGCGCTGGCACCGTGGGGTCGTCTGTGTGTGGTGGGTTTGGGTGGCACCGTCGAACTCGATGTGCGGCAGAACCTCTCACGGCAGCTGACCGTCATGACGTCATGGTCGCTGTCGAGTGTTCAACAGCTGGAATGTGCCGATTTCATCGATCGTCACGGGCTGCCGGTCGATGACCTGTTCAGCGATCGCTGGTCCTTGGACCAAGCAGAAGAGGCGTATACGAAGTTCGACAAACAGGACGCAGGCAAAGGTGTCTTCGTCTTCTGATCGATCTGAGCAGATTCATATCCGATCCGCCTCGGCCACACGGTGGTCGGCAGAGGCGAAGAGAAAGGTCAATTGATGCTTGTCAACGCCCGCTCCACGGCTGCACCCGGTGCGCCGTTCGAAGCGACCAAGATCGAGAGACGGGATGTCGGCCCGACTGATGTACTGATCGACATTGCGTATGCCGGCATCTGTCACACCGACGTCAGTCGGGCGCGCAGCGAATTCGGCAAGACGAATTACCCGCTGGTCCCCGGGCACGAGATCGCCGGAACCGTGTCCGCCGTCGGCGGAGAGGTCAGCAAGTTCGCTGTGGGCGACCGTGTGGGGATCGGGTGCTTCGTCGATTCGTGCCGGGAATGCGACCACTGCAAAGCCGGCCTCGAGTCGTACTGCCGGGTCGAACACATCAGGACCTACAACGCCGTCGGCCGCGACGGGAAGGTCACCCAGGGCGGGTACAGCGAGAAGATCGTCGTGGACGAGGCGTATGTCCTCCGGATCCCGGACAGTCTCCCACTGGACGAGGCTGCTCCCCTCCTGTGCGCCGGAATCACCACCTATACCCCTCTTCGCCACTGGAAGGCCGGCCCCGGCAGCAGGGTCGCGATCGTGGGATTCGGCGGCCTCGGACACGTCGGTGTGTCGATCTCCAAGGCTCTCGGTGCTCACACCACCGTGCTGGATCTGACCATGGACAAGGAAGCCGACGCTCTGCGACGCGGCGCCGATGCCTATCGGCTGACGACGGATCCGACGGTCTACACCGACTATGCCGACACCTTCGACCTGATCGTGTCGACCGTGCCGGCGAACCTCGACTACGACGCCTTCCTTCAGATGCTCGCGCTCGACGGAACTTTCGTCAATCTCGGTGTCCCGAAGCGTCCGATCAGTTTCGATGTGTTCTCCCTGCTGCACAACCGCCGGTCGATCGCGGGAACGCTGGTCGGTGGAATCGAGGAGACGCAGGAGATGCTCGATTTCTGCGCCACCCACGGAATCGCTGCCGAGGTGGAGGTGATCGGCGCCGACGAGATCGATCGGGCCTACGATCGCGTCGCTGCGGGTGATGTCAAGTACCGCTTCGTCATCGACATCAGCACGATGGCTTCGGCATAATCCGCGAACCCTCATCGACCCAGCGCTCGCACGCCGTCGCCGGCCGGTGCCATCCGACGGCGACGGCGAGGGACTATGGGACTGACCCAGTAGAACAAACCATCGCGACCGTGGAATGTTGTCAAGGCGCTCCTTGCCATGCATCGTCAAAACTGCCTGCCCCGTCGTTGGCCGCCTCTGCCTCTTCGTCACGATCGACATCGACCTGATCGTCCTACCATGGGGTCGGAGTATCACGTGCGAAGGTTCTCAACGAGGCCTGATGTGACAGTCGAGAGCGTCTGGCACTCTGCGTATTTCCCTCGCTGCGGCGAGGATCCCCACACTTCCAAGGCTACGGCTGTCCCTACTATTGGATTGAATTCGCATGAACTCTCGTGAGTATCGCCAGTGGCGCCAACGGCGTCGCGCCGCCTGGATCGAAGTCAACCGTCAACGGATTCATTCCGACACCGATGCGGAGTGTCTCATCGAGTTTGCCAGCAAGTGGGCACCATTCGGGGGCGCAACCGAGGAGGAAATCCTTGTGCAGTTCGGAATGACAATGCGCCGGTTCATCGAGCGATTGTGGCAGGTCATCCCTGAATCGAACTGTCTCCCAAGTGAGATACGCATTTTAGCGAGCGTATATCCGTACCCCGCCGAGTCGGCGGTCCGCACGTCATTGGGCGTGACCGGAACCTTCTAGCATCTCGCGACAGCCTGACCGTCACATTGCCTGCCCCACCGCGCACGAGAATGTGCGACGCGACCGGCGTTCTGGGCATCTCACTGCACCCGATCCCACACCCGACAGCCCTAGGGAACATCATGACCCGCCCGCAGTACGACTCATTCACCACGTTGACGGTAGAGGACCTGGGGCGAATAGTCATCGCGACTGTGGACAACCCACCGTTGCACCTCTTGACACGCCACCTGGTAGAAGACCTCGACACATTTACCCGGCACGTCTCGGCCGACCCCGATGCGCTGGTCGTCGTCTTGAAGAGTCGGGATCCCGACATCTTTATCACTCACAACGACTTCGCAAATCTCTACCGTATGCAGCCACCAGAAATCCCCGCGTCAGTAGGTGAGGTCGGCCTCAACCACATGCACGAAATCTGCGAGCGCCTGAGGACGATGAACAAGATCACGATTGCACAGATAGAGGGCCGAGCGAGCGGCGGCGGCGCGGCCATGGTGATGGCATGTGACATGAAGTTCGGCGCCATCGGCAAAGCCGTCTTCAACACGATGTCGGTTCCCATCGGCAGCGTTCCGGGCGGTGGTGCATCGCAATACCTTCCACGCCTCGTCGGACGGTCGCGTGCGATTGAACTCATCATGGGTGGGCTCGATCTGGATGCGCTGACAGCGGAACGCTGGGGGTACCTCAACCGCGCACTTCCGCCTATGGAGATCGACGACTTCGTCTCCAGCACCGCGCGGCGCATTGCCACCTGCCCTGCGGAGGCCGTTCGCCTCACGAAGGAAGTCATCGCCCTGGTAGACGGACCCATCGAGGATGGACTGCGACAAGAGAACTTCAGACTCCGACGACTCATGGCCTCGTCTGAGTCCTTGGCTAACGTCGAGCGATTCCTCGCCATAGGTGGTGAGACTCGAGAGGGCGAGATGCGTCTAGAGGCCCTACTCGGCGATGTTCTCAGTTCCTCATTATAACGGATTACCCTCCATCAGACTGGATCAAGCAGGCACCTGGTTGGTCGGAACCTGAGCGGTGCTTGTTCGCCACCCTTCCTGTCGCTTTGCGGGACGGGTGAATATTCGGACTGTAGGCGGTGATCTTGCCGATCCTTTGGCCGGGTTACTAGTAGCCCGTAGAGGACGCTGCCGCCGGATTGTTCGTGCCCTCGACGACAGGGACGAGCAGCCGGACGTTGTCGCCGGCGCCGGCGCGACTGGCTCCTCGATCCCCCTCCAGACGTATCGCTGATGACACTCGGCGAATTTTCAGCGAGCGCCATCATCGCCGCCGACGGCGTCACCTGTTTCCTAAAGTTGTTCGTTGACATGAGATCTGCCTCGTGCCGATGTCGCACAAGCCCTTCGGAGAGGCTGCCACTAACTCATCGGTGCCCGCCCAGAGTGGGCGGGCACCGTGACCAGAAGTTAAATGGCTGTTCCGACGATCAGTGAAGCACTGATCCACCCGGCCAAGGAGTGTGACCAGAGCCCCGAGGTCGGTCATAGCCAATTGCACCGACTGACAATCGTTGTCCGATCCTTCCCCAACACAGACGGTCTCAGCTGCCAATTACCTTGCGCCGACTATCATTGGGTAAACCCGACTGCTCCCACTTACTCGCTGCACCTTATGCAGAAGTGGCGAGGATCCACTCGCGGAGTAAGCGCGCGATGTCGGCGCTGTTCTTCTCCAACATCATCATGTGCCCGTTGCCGTGAATACCTCGCTCGGCGAGTCGAATGAAATCGTGCTCGACACCAGCTTGGGCGAAGTACGCCGACGTCGCGTGGTCGTACGGCGCGTGATACGAAGCCTCGCCGGACACGATCAGAATTCGGAGACGAGCCAAATTCGGCAGCCTGCGCGCAGGCTCTGCCTGACGCCAGTACCGCACGAATCCGGGTCCGTCCGCCCTTTCCTGACGCTCGAACGACAGCTCGTCCGCCGATTCGGCAGGCGGCGAGTACGTGATCGGCGCCCGCGTTACTCCCCATGGCCGGGCGAGATCAGCATCGTCGAACCAGTCCGGCTCCGGAGTGAAACGTACATCGTAGACCGGCGGACCGTTCGGTTCGATCGCCACGATTGCGCGTGTTAAATCGGGACGTGCGTCGCCGATCTGCCAACCGAAGGGGGCGCCCAGGGAATGGGTGAGTAGAACAGCGGGACCGATCTTGTCGAGCAACGCGGCGCCGGCGTCGCGCATGGCACGCTCCACCGACGCTGCGTCGACCGAACTCGATACCTGTGACGCGTAGAACTGGTCGAAGGTCGGATCTCCTCGATTTCCTTCCCCTGGCCACTGGGAGTGCAGGTGCGCCTGCGGCCAGGCCGGTGCCGACCCGTCGGCGCACACCCGGCCCGCTACCGCGGTTGCCGGGCGTACTGCGCCCACCTGGTCGTGACCTTGGGCTCGACCTCGGCCTGGCGCGTCGACGACGTACACGGCGAATCCGTGCGCAACGAAGTTGTCGGCCCAGCCACGTCGCCCATCGGGCGTCGATAGGAAGCCGGCGCCGGTCTGTCCGCCTCCATGAATCATTATCACTGGAAACGGGTAACGCAGGTCCGCGGGTCGCTGGTATTGCACGAATACCTGGCCCGTCATGGTGTCCGTGTCATCGTTGTACCGGCCACCGACATAGAAGCAGCCTTGGTCGGACAGTACGAGCGGCCATCCGGATTCCTCTGTATCCTGGGCGGGTTCGTTCCGCTGTTCTGTCATGTCCTCGTCCGCAATGCCTGTGAACGTCGACACGCCTGTCCGGTCGTAGCTCGCCCGAGAACTCCGTCCATCGAGATCAACGGTTCGGTGCTGGTGCTGGTGCTGGTGCTGGTGACTACGGTCCACGGAGTGGGGTCGTGGGCGTGCTGCAGCCAGTCACCGCCGAGCGCCAACGAATCAAGCTCGACAAGGGTGAGCATCCCACCGTCGACGACCTGTACTGCTCCTTTCGACGCGGCACCGGACGAGGATTCAGCTGGATTGGACAGGTCGGGTTGTGTAGACGTCACGACACAGGTCCTCCAGCGAGCAGGCTACTCACCTCATTGACGTCGTCTACCGATTCGAGGGATGCGCACGCCTGGAAGAACTGATCGAAACGACTCTGTCCGACCCGACGTACCAGCAGGTCTTCCCATTTCGCCCGCAGATCGTCCCAGGTCGGGGCTGGGGTCCTGAATCGATGCCCACGGGGGTGCTCGACCCTGCGCGAAACCGAGCCACCGGCGAACTCGATCGTCACTTCGGCGCCTCGCCCTTGCGGCTGAACGCGATCGAATTCCGCGTCGCGGATCAGGTGGACGAGCGACTTCAGGTGCAGCACCTTCGGGTCGTTGAGCAACGTCGCCGAGTGTGCTTCGTCGAATCCAAGGTTGCCAGCGACCAGAGCGGCCGCAACCATGTGCTGTAGACAGATGGTCGGCATCGACCGGTTGTCGACAACGCTGGCGGGATGAGACGGCATACGAACGGTGATCCGCTCGATGTCGTCGAGCTCGAAGCCGTGCTCACTCTTCAATCCGAGGGCGGCTTCAACCGGGGAATGGATGGGGTAGCCAGCGGAATAGAACTTGAAATTCGCGCCCATCACCGCATAGTCGGCGCCGAGATCCTTCGCCAGCTGTCCCTCACGGCCCTGTTCGGCCCAAGTGTCGATGATCCCGCCCGGTGCCTCGAAAATGTTATCGCTGGCCTCGAAACCCGTTGCCGCCAGCACCGCGCCGGTGACGCCCGCGTATGCCGCCTGGCCGGTGACGAACGCTTTACTCATGTGCCTGCGTTCCCCGTAGGGCGCGTTGAGCGCAACGCTTTGCTGGACCGCCAAAGCGGCGGCGAACAGGTGACGGCTCTCGTCCAAACCGAGCAGCCGCGCACATGCGAATGCCGCACCCAGCGAATGCAGTGAACCCGGATCGATCCCATGGTTGCCCATCATGGGCGCAAGGCCACCTGTCACCGAGATGACTCGTGCGCCGACGTCGTAACCGAGGGTCACTGCGTTCACCAGATCGCGGCCGGTGCAGAACTGGCGTTCGGCCAGTGCAGCCGCCGCCGGGACAATGATCGCGGCCGGATGACCGGTGCCGAGGAAGTCCGACGTTGCATGGACGCTGTCGAACTCATCGGCGTGGCCGGAGGTGCCGTTGGCGAGGGCAGCTAGGGGCGCTGAACTTCGGTCGGGTGCTCCGAGCACCACTGACTGCGGTTTGCCGCCCATATCGGCGACGTAGCGTCCGATGATCCGGCCTGCCGGGAGCTCGGCGCCTACGAACCCGCAGGCGAGCTGGTCGAACACGATGAGCTTCGCACGATCGGCCACCTCCCCGGGCAGTGTTTCGTACTGGGTGGCAGTGGCGTAGCTCGCCAATGCATAAGCGGCACTGCCGACCAGGGTGTCTGCGGCGACTTCATGTTGCTTGAGCATTCTTTTCCGTATCTTCGTCGTGACGATGTCAATCGCGACACCGCCAGGGGGGCGAACGCCTCGTTGAGTTCCATCGGTCGATGCCGTCGACCTTCAGATCGCACAGCCCTTGGGCTACGCGGACCGGACCGGACCGCTACCGGTCTCGTCGGGTCGCAGCCGACCGCGATTTTTCCTGTCGGTGCCGGGATACCGGGTCCGACGCGGCGCTGGGGCTTTCGGCGACGCGGCGTCGCGGCTGACTCGGCATCACATCGCGCTGCCGGAGTTCTTCCATTCGAGCGGCTTCTTCGTCAGCGCGGTCATGACCCTGTCGATCAGGAATCCGGCAAGCAGGAGCGCGATCAGCGCCGCGTACGTGCCCGCGGAGTTGAACGACGACGCGTTACGTGCGACGAGGTGACCGAGGCCCTGGTCGCCGGCGAGCATCTCGGCGACGACGACTCCGACGATCGCCTGCGGCACCGCGAGCTTGAGTCCTGCGAAGACCCACACCAGCGCCGAGGGAAGCCGGACGCGCCACAGTACGTCCAGGGTCGATCCGCCCATGATGCGGACGGAGCTGATCAGCGATTGCTTCACTTCCCGGATGCCGAAGAAGGTGTTGAAGAAGATGAGAAAGAATGCGACGACCGACGCGGTGAGGATTCCCAGTGCTGATCCGATTCCGACCCACATGATGAAGAGCGGGATCAGGGCGAACTTCGGCATGGTGTAAAGCGCGGTGATGAATGGTTCGAAGGTGTCGCCCAATAGCCGTGACTGACCCAGGATTACTCCGACCGCGATGCCGGCGGTTCCACCGAGCACCAGACCGAGGGCGGCGTTGCTGAACGTCTGGAGAGCGGCGTCGAAGACGGTTCCGTCGAGCAGCCATTCCCAGAAGAGCGGGAACACCTTCGATGGCGCGCTGATCATGATGTCGTTGATCAGCCGACCCGAGACGAGCTCCCAGGTAGTGACCAGGAATGCGATGATCGCGATCTGTGCGAGGGCGATTTTCGCACGGTGCATCCTACGAGTGTGTGAGACCGTACTGCGCCGCTTCACCGACGGGGACGCCGGACCCGCCGGTGCGCTGAGGACTTGTGTGGACATAATATTCACCTGTCTTCGTCAGGGGTTGATGCTCGATGGATTCGTCACGCTCAAACGGCTGGCATGTTCGGGTCACGCGCGCCACGGAGCCCTTCATTCAACTCGCGCTCGAACCGGGCGTACTCGTCTGTGTAGACGATGGTTTCGAGGTCCCTGTCGTCACCGTAGGGAACTTGGAACTCGGCGACCAAGCGGCCGGGTCGCCCTCCGCCGACGATCAGCACTCGGTCGGCCAGCTTTGCTGCCTCGGCGATATCGTGAGTGACGAAGACGACCGTTTGGTTCAGTTTCTTCACTGTTCGTCGTAGCTCGACATGCATCTGGTGGCGAAGCTGGGCGTCGAGGGCCGCGAACGGCTCGTCCATCAGGAGCAGGCGGGGATCGTAGATCATGCTTCGTGCGAGGAGTGCGCGGCGGCGCATGCCACCACTGAGCTGGCTCGGAAACAGACTTCCGGCTTCCGAGAGATCCAGAAGCGAGAGGTAGTGCTCGACCTGCGCCTTGGTTTCGGACTTGCTCACTCCTCGCATGCGCAGAGGCAGACCGACATTCGCTTGGACGGACATCCAGGGCAGGAGGGTGTCGTCCTGAGTCATGTAGCCGACATTGGTGTTGACACCGTTGATCTCGGCGCCGTCGAAACGGACGTATCCGCTGCGCGGGCTCAGCAGTCCGGCGGCGAGGTTGAGGATGGTGGTCTTTCCGCATCCGCTCGGTCCGAGCAGGACGACGAACTCGCCAGGTTCGACCTGCATTGTCACATTGTGGAGAACGTCTTCACGTTCGTCGAAACCTATCGCTAGGTTGCGTACCTCAAAGATCGGCCCGGATGCGGGGCTGGTAGCTGATTTCGCGGCGGCTCGTCTTGCATGGTGGGCTAACTTCGACATGATCAGGCTCCTAGAGGTATAGCTCGGGGTAGGCGTTGACTCGAGCTCCGTCAGTTCTCTCCGCGCGCCACCGGGTTGACGACTGTCTCGTATTCCAGTTCGGAATAGTCATGTTCGGAGAGAGGATCGAAGATTCGGACGAAGGTGTTCCAGTCCTCTCGAGTGAACAGGTTGCCCTCGTAGTACGCCTTGACGGCTTCGGTCCACGCGAGGTCGAACACCTGCTGATCCATACCGGAGTAGATGGAGTTCTTCAGGATCTGCCCCGTCTTCTCCGGCTCTTGCTTCGTCATCCGGGTGGTTTCGGCGAGTGCCTCGCGGATGCGGTCGACGAGCTCGGGGTTCTGCTCGATGAAGCGGGTGGGGGCGAAAACCACATTGCAGACGTAGCCGTCCAGTGCCGGTGCTTCGCCGGCCGGCACCGAGATGAGCGTGGTGGCAGTACCTCTCGCCACGGCAACCTCGCCAGAACCGGCAGCAGCCCACGTTGCATCGTAGGTACCCTGCTCGAGGCCTGCTCCTACTGCAGTCGTGGTGTCTGCGAGGGGAACGAGCTTGACGTCGCGGTCGGGGTCAAGCCCTGCGTGGGTCAGCACGACGCGCAGCGCGGAATTGCCGGCCGAGCCGGTCACTCCTGCGCCGATCGTCATTCCGCGAAGTGCCTGCACTCGCTCGTCCGGGCCGGCATTGACGTCGACGTTGAACCTCTCGATCGCGCTGTTCGAGACGACCAGGCTCTGGATGATGTCGCTGGTACCTGCGATGATCTGAAGATCCGCTCCGCCGATCACGGCGTCGACGAACGCGTTGGAGCCTGCGATTGCGATGTCGGCATCGCCGGAGAGGATCGCTGCGATCTGGTTCGAGCTTCCCGATCCAGCGATGTTCACTTGTTCGAAGTTCAGACCGTCCTGCGTGAAATCACCTTGAGTCAAGAGTGCTGCGGGCGCCGTGTTGAACGACTGGCTGCTTGTGACTCGGACGGTCGTCACGCCAGCTTCGTCGGCCTTCAGTGGCCCGGACTGAGCGCCGCAGGCCGTCAATGCAACCGCGAGTGCAGGAATGGCCACCATGGCCAGTCGGCGAAACATCATTGTTCATTCCTCGTATTGATTCGGTGGTGTGCAACGACCGCTGGGCGCGAGACCGGATGGCGTTGACATTGTTGTCGCAACTGCTATCCGATGGACTTGTACTC
>NZ_LTCZ01000441.1:0-733 GCF_001583455.1 Rhodococcus sp. LB1
GTCGGCGCGTGGACCGCAATTACGGTCTGGTTCATCGGAGCCGTGATCAGCTTCCTGCAATGCCAAGTCTTTGCCGAGATGGCGGCAATGTTCCCCCGCGACTCCGGAGGGGTCGCACGCTACGCAATCGAGGGCTGGAAGAAATACTTCGCCCCGCTTGGAGCCATCGCCGCGTTCGGCTACTGGCTCGGTTGGTCACTGTCCATCTCGATGGCCTCGGTCGTCTTCGGAGAATTGATCGAGGCGACCTGGTTCCAGGACAACACTCTCGCCTTCGGCATCTTCGGCAACCAGCTGGGCCTCGAACACCTCTTCGCCCTCGGTGCCATGCTGTTCGCCTGGGCGTTCAACTACTTCGGCTTGAAGTTCGGTGCCACGGTCAACAAGGTGCTCGGCCTGCTGGTTGTCGCAGGTCTAGCCGTCATAACGGTGGCGTGCCTGGTCAGCCCGTCGATCCATTGGTCGACGGCCAACTTGTCCTGGTCGGTCGCCGGCGACTGGAAAACCGTGGTCGTCGTGTTCTACGTGACCGCGTGGGCGGTCTACGCGGGCGAGATCGTTGCTTCGTTCGCACCCGAGTACAAAGACACGGCCCGCGATACATCCAAGGCCATGTCGCGAATTTCGCTGTTCATGATCGTATTGTTCGTCGTTGTGCCGACTGCTCTTTCGGGTGGTCTCGGTGAGGGAACGATCCGGGACAACCCGGTGACCTATGTCGCCGTGGCATTCG
>NZ_LTCZ01000441.1:775-122618 GCF_001583455.1 Rhodococcus sp. LB1
GCGCAGGAAGGCATGACCATCAAACAACTCGACTGGGTCAACCGTTGGGGTGTGCCTGGCCGGTCCCTGACCCTGGACGTGCTCCTCAACGCGACCGTCATGGTCCTGGTGGGCCACCCTGTGAGTATCTTGCTGGCAAGCAACCTCGGCTACCTGCTGTCGATCATCCTGGGACTTTCGGCATTCCTGTTGCTGCGCAGGGATCGCCCGAACTGGCCGCGGCCAATCCGGAGGAGCAATGGCTGGATTCCCGTCGTGGCAATTTTGGTTGCGTTCAACATCTTCATCACCGTGGTCGGTGTTCTGAATCCCTCCCTACTGGGTTACGGCGGCGCCCGAGAGTCTCTGGTCGCGGTGGCCGTTCTGCTGTTCTCAGTCGTGCTCTACGCCTATCGACGCGTGGTCCAGGACAAACTTCCCATGCTCTGGCGACTTCCTGCGCCTGCCATGCCTCACGGTGCCGACGCTGTCGCCCTCGAGCACGAGATGCGGCAGATGCATTCCTCGCCCACCCACCTGGCGAACCGTGACCCGATGACGCCAACCGAACTCGAGAAGGACCCTCTGTGAGGACCATGCGAGCTCGATGACCGGCAGGTTCACCGCCGACACCACGCTGGTCACCATGCAGCCTCGGGATCGGACGCGAGTGTGCCAACGGCTCGTAGATGACGATCTCCTCGCCATCGGGGTAGGTCCCCCGATCGCGGCGAGGAACGGACGGCGACATGCCTCGGGTGGCCGGTACCAGGTCGGGCTTCTGGGGCCGGCCACGGTCCCGCGGCGCGGACAGTCGGGAACGCATCGAAATGAGATCAGCAGGAGGGATCGGATGAGAGTGGATGCGGAAGATGTGAAGTACTTCCACGTCGTGGCCGAAGCCAAGACTCTGGTCCGCGCCAGCCAGGAGCTGGGGGTTGACTACACAACCGTCAGCCGCCGGATAAGCCGGCTGGAGAAAGCGCTCGGCACTCGACTCTTCAGCCGAAGTGGGACTGGGTGGAAGCTGACACCGACGGGCGAAGGTCTCCTGCCGGCAGCGCGCATGGTCTCCCTCGGTGTCGATGTGTTCGCGGACGGCGACCCGATCGTGTCCGGCCCGGAGGAATGGACCATTCTTGCCCCGGACGGGTTCGCGGCGACAGTTCTGGCACCGCGCTGCGGTCGCCTGGTCGCCGAGAGCGGGGTCATCCTGCGAATCGTGACGGCGGACTCCCTCGCGAGCCGTGACGGCGTGTCCTACGACGCGGCAGTGGTCCGTACCAAGCCCACGTCCCCCCGGGTCAGGATTCAAGAACTCGTTACCTATGAGATCGGGCTCTACGCTACCGAGGACTATCTGCGCGAACACGCCGAGATCAAACGGGTTGAGGACCTGCAACAGCACGTCCTGTGCTGGTACGCAGAGGACCCCATTGCAGCCGTGCCCGACTTTGTGACTCTCAGACCGATGCTGCCCAACATCATCCGACTACAGTCCAACAATCTCCTTGTACACGAGGAAGCCGCACTGGCCGGGGTGGGAATTGCCGTCATGCCCTCCTACATTGCACGTCGGCGCCCCTCCCTGGTCCGGGTCCTCCCCGAGGAGGTCACGTACTCAGGGCACTACTGGACGGTTCTGCCGGCCGCACAGCTGCGCTGGGAAATCACCCGGAAGGTCCTGCGGTTTCTGCGCGAAGCCGTCCTCGACGCCGGTCTCGCCCCGCCCCTCGGAAAGGGAGCCACGTTGAGCGAGTGAAAGGTAGCCGTCGTGCTCGGCGGAGGCAGGGCTCGCCCCTTCTATTGGCGCACAACACCTCCGGCGTCGCCGGCTGGAGTATCGCCCTGATGCTTGCCCTGCGCCCCCTTGTCGGCCTGCAGCCCACCCCGCTTTCGTGAATGGCGTGACACCGACGGCCTCCCCACTCACGGGATGCGTGTGGCGTTGTTCGCCACCTGCGTGACGACAGCATGTGGCCCGAGACGCCGACGGTGCTTCGTCGCAGTGCTCGAACACCCTGTGCCACCGTGGGTTCCGACGGAGCGGGCCTGCTACGGACAGTTCGCCGACGTATTCGCACAGCACCGGCACCGTCCGGGTCGCGCGCGGGCCGCGTGGACACACACGACCCCGAGACCAGCCTGACCTGGACCGATACCCAGCAGCGATGATCGCGTCGACGTCGAGGAGCCCGCACTTTCCCGCATTCCCGGCTCCGCAGGTCGGGGAGGACATCGCCTACCGGCTCCGCGGCAACATCGACTGGCGTCTCCCACATCGCCCGGCCGCACCGTGCGTAGGATGCACGCTATGACGTCGGCCGACCCTGATCTCGCCGACCACCGGGTCCTGGCCGACGCGCTGACCGCTGAGCGGCCGCTATACGCGCTGGTAACCGCGCTTCACGGGCTCTCGGCCGCGCCGGTGGCCGTGATCGACCTGCGCGGTGGGGTGTTGGTCAGCGTGCCGGCGCGGGCCGAGTGGTCGGCCGAAGAACTGGTCGCGGCCTCGCCCCCGCCCGGGGACCTCGTGGCCGGCTGCATGCTCCGGCCGGTGGAGTTGGAGGGCGAGCCGGTCGCGGTGCTGTGCGCGCGGGGACAGGACATCCCACCGGCGCTGCTCGCCTTCGCCGCGACGCTGGCCGGCATCGAGCTGTCCCGCCGACACGCCGTCTTGAGCGGGCGACGGGAGCTGCTCGGCCAGGTACTCGAGGACGTCATCGCCGGGCAGTCCAGTGAGCAGGAGGCCGCGCGGCGGCTCGGCGAGCACGGCTTGGACGCCGGCAAGGCGCACGAGGTAGTCGTCGGGTCCGTGGCTTGTCCACCTCGGCGGCTCCGTTCCTACCCGTGGAACTTGCACACCCTGCTCAGCCAGCACCAGGACCCGCACCTGCGGGCCATCGTGCACGACCGCGTCGTCCTGGTCGTCCCGGAGGGAGCCGGACTGTTCGTGGCCAAACTGTGCCACGAGCACCTCACCAGCCTGGGGCCGGACGCTCGCGTGGGCGTGAGCAAGGCGCGCGTCGGGGTGCGCGGTCTTCGGCTGGGCTATTTCGAGGCGCGCAACGCCTTGGCCGAGGGCCACGGTGTGCACGTGCACCGGATCCAGGACCTGGCCACAGCCCTGCTGATCGCCAGCATCGAGGCCGGGATGCCGCTACGCGATCTCGCGGCCGAGGCACTGGCCCCACTCCTCGAGTACGACCGGAAGAACGGCACCTCACTCGTGACCACACTCCGCTGTTACCTGGCCGAGGACTGCGCACCGGCAGCCACGGCGACCGCACTGTTCGTGCACCGCAACACCTTACGCAATCGGCTGCGACTGATCGAGGAGCTCACCGGGCGCGATATCGACTCGCCGAGCAGCCGCACACACTTCTGGCTCGCCACGACCGGCTGGGAAATGGGCTCCGCCACCGATCTGTCGTCGCTGCTCGACGGGCGAGGTCCACAGTGACCGCCCGCGCCCGGGTCGCCCTCGACACCGTCCTCTTCGTGGGCGGCGACGCACCGGCCAGTCGCGCGTTCTACACCCTGGCCATGAACCATGAAAAGGCCGGAGAGGACTCCGGACATCGCATCTCGTTCGCGCCGGCGGGTGACGTTCCCACCCCACCGTCCGGGTGTTGGGTGCCCTGCTTCGACACCGACGACATGACCGCCACCGGCCGCCGAGCGCTCGACCTCGGCGCCCGGCCGGCCGGCACGGTGCCCGTCGACGGCCGACCCCAGCCCGTGTACTCCGCGCCCGACGGGGCACTGTTCGGACTGACCGACACCGCCCCCCGATCACCCAGTCAGCGACTGGGGGACGTGGCCTTCGTCGATTTGTACACGCCACTGGCTCGAGAAGCAGCAACCTACTACGCCCACGCGCTGTCCTGTCAGGTGATCGACGAGCCAGCACCTGGCCCGGGCAACTACCGCCTGCTGGTGTCCGCGGACCGACCACTGGCCGGCGTGGTCGACATGTTGGACGTCCTGCCCTCTGCCGTTCCGCCACACTGGATCCCCTTCCTACGAGTCCTCGACCTGGAAGCGGAGGTCGCCCGCCTGAGCGACCTCGGCGCTCGTGTCCGGGTCCCAGCCACCGAATCAGCGATGGGCCCCTTCGCCGTGCTCGCCGATCCATTCGGGGTCACCTTCGGAATCCAGACGCCGGCCTCCGACGACCTCCTCACGCAGTACGCCTCAATCTGGACGTAAATGCGAGCGCGAGTGTGGGCGTGCACAGTTCCCACTCCTTGAACTGTGCATGGGCATATGTTGACGGGCTGAATTAGTGATTAAGTTCATTGTCACTTGATCCAGCACTCCCCCACGATGGAGACGACGACATGACCACCGCCCTTCCGCCCGCACCCCTCACCCCTGCTGCGCTGGACTCCGTGCTCCAGGAACAACTCTCCGATGCACGAACCCTTCCAGCGGATGCCTACCTGTCCCCCGATGTCCTCGATTGGGAGCGTAAGCACCTACTGGAGGCCGCCTGGGTCTGCGTGGGGCGCAGTAGTGACGTCGGCAGGTCCGGTGACCAGCGCGCCGTCCGGGTCGGGACTCAGGGCATCCTGCTGACCCGCGATGCCGCCGGCACTCTCCACGCCTTCTACAACGCGTGCCGGCACCGAGGGCACGAGCTGTTGGCGGTGGACTCGTGCACCAACAAGAGGGTGGTGCACTGCCCCTACCACGCGTGGGTCTACGAACTCGACGGCGAGCTCCGCTCCGCGACGCAGTTCACCGGCACGGAGAACTTCTCCAAAGAGGAATGGCCGCTTGTCGGATTGCGCGCAGTCGAGTGGTTCGGATGGATCTTCGTCAACGCCTCCGACGACGCCCCCGACTTCAGCGAGTGGGTCGGCAATCTGACCGATGTCGTCGCCCCCTGGGATCCCACCGACATGGTCGTCGGAGAGTCTCACAGCTACACCCTCCAGACCAATTGGAAATTGGTGATCGAGAACTACCTCGAGTGCTACCACTGCCCCTCGATCCACCCGGAGCTCTGCCGGGTCAGCCCTCCGGAGACGGCAATGGGCCTGCGACACACCGGCATGTGGCTGGGCGGGCCGTTGGAGTTGCGCGAGAATGCGGAAACCATGAGCCTCGACGGCCGCAGCGGAGGCGAGCGCATCGCCGGGATCAGCGACGAGCAGGCCCGTCGGACGATCTACTTCATGCTCGCACCCAATCTGCTGCTCACCCTGCAGCCGGACTACGTGATGACCCACCGCCTGGTGCCGCTCTCTCCCGGCGAGACGTTCGTGGAGTGCTCCTGGCTGTTCCCCCGCCACGTGGCCGAGCGTCCGGGTTTCGACCCGTCCTACGCCGCCGGGTTCTGGGACATCACCAACCGCCAGGACTTCGCGGCCTGCGAGTCCGTGTACCAGGGCCTGCTGAGCAACGGGTACCGGCCCGGTCCCTTCGACGCGCGCGAGGACGGCGTCCGAGCCTTCCAGGCCCAGCTCGCCTCCGCCTACCTCACCGGCCGCTGGGACATCGCGCAAGCCATCACCTTCGGCGGTCTCGATGACCAGTGACGCCGAGTTTTCACTCGAGGTCACCGCCGTCGTCGCTCTGGCAGAGGGTGTGCGGCAGGTGCGCTTGGAGCGTCGCAACCGCACCCCGCTGCCTGGTTGGGAGCCCGGAGCACACATCGACTTGCTGCTGCCGAACGGGTTGGTGCGCCAGTACTCGCTCTGCGGTGACCCCCGGGACGATGCGGCCTACGAGATCGCGGTGCTGCGCGCGCCGCAGAGCCGCGGTGGCTCCGAGCACGTGCACACCCGCTTGCGTGTCGGCGACATGGTCCCTGTGCGGGAGCCACGGAACAACTTCACCTTTGCTGCCCGGCACCGGGCTCTGTTCATCGCCGGCGGAATCGGAATCACGCCGATCCGCGCCATGATCAGACAAGCCGAGCAGGACGGGAGCGAGTGGACGCTCCTCTACGGCGGGCGGACCCGCGACTCGATGGCCTTCGCCACCGAGCTGCAGCGCTACGGGGACCGGGTGCAGCTGGTCCCGGAGGATGAGCTCGGCCTTCTGGACCTGCCCGCGCTGCTGGGCACACCTCGGCCGGACACCGAGGTCTACTGCTGCGGCCCCACCGGTCTACTCGACGCCGTGCAGCGGTTGTGCAAACCGTGGCCCGCGGGGGCATTGCACCTGGAGAGGTTCTCCGGCGCAATCACCGACGGGCCGACCGACGCGTTCACCGTCGTCGCCGAACGCAGTGGCGTGGTCTGCTCCGTGGCGCCGGGCCAGTCGATCGTTGACGCGCTAGCCGACGTCGGCGTCGTCGTCCCCACCTCCTGCGGAGAGGGCCTGTGCGGCACCTGCGAGACGAAAGTGCTCGACGGGGTACCCGACCACCGCGACCTGCTCCTCGGCGACGACGAGCGGGAGGCAGGCACGTCGATGCTGATCTGCGTCTCCCGAGCCATCGGCCCACGACTGGTCCTCGACCTGTAGCGCCGGCACGGAGCGCCTCCTCGTGCCCACATTGACGCCGTCCTGGTTGCCCACCGCGGTCTGCCGCTGACGGCCCTGGGCGTTCGCCATTGACCCGGGGAGCAGCGCCTCAGGGGCGCCCAGCCAGTGGCCCTCGGCATCCCGGAGGTCGGCCGCACGACCGGGCCGGTGGGGTGCATGCGCTGGAAGAGCAACTATTCGAGGTGCGATGACCGGAGTGGCCGCGCGAGACGTCGCGCGGCCATTCCTGCCACCTCTACATCTGGACTGGAAAGAACGGAGACGACGTGACTGAAGACGAACTCGTCATGCTCGACTTCGCGGTCAAGTGGGCACCTTTCGGAGGCGGAGACGAACATATCCTGCCCGAGTTCGGTGTCTTCCCCACGGAGTTCTACCAGCGACTGCAACGTCTCCTCCGCCACCCCGGGGTGAACGAGTGCGTCCGACGCCGCCTCGACGAGTTGTGCGCCCTCAAACTCGAGCCGATGTTGCACTCGGACCGACTCGGACTCGCTCATCGTATTCCCCATGAGTCCGCCAACAGGTGCAGCTCCGCGACGAGGCAGCCACTCGACGCCCCCTAGAGGACACACCGGCCTTGACCGAACCGGCCTGTAGATCCGTCAGGAAACACGTCGAGCACGTCATGTCGGTAGCTGAGGTGCGCAAGGGCGGAGTCGAAGGTCCGGTTGCCTTCTCCGCGAACCGGTTCGGGTCGCCGACGCTTTGACCGCGCGGACCACCGACGCCTATCGGGTCAGGGCTGCATCGGGGAGTGTCAGGGACCGAGGCAGGACGAGTGCAGCCGGCCGTAGACAACCGTTGAATTGCGGACCGCGGCAGTGGCCGACTCTTTACGGCGAGATCACCGTGACCTGTAGATAGCTCAAAGTCCGGGGAGTCTTGCGGTCGGGGTGGGCGTATCTGTGGTGCAGTCGTCGTCGCCGTCGTGGCGTCCGGTTCATGGGCGGCCCGGGACTGCGGGAGCCGATGAGCGCATGGCGCTGACCGGCGGAATCCGGCTTCATTCCATAATCGCGACCCGAAATCGCGGTTGTCCTCCGATTGGGGGACAACGCATTCATCCCCCAGTGGGGCCCGGCTGGCGGACAGACGTCTGAGCTGTGACGAGTCATTGTTATTCAGACGCCGGAAACACTCCGACGCAACCCGGGATGACAGGACTGCGCAACAGAGACGCCATCGCGGCTCACCCCGAAGGGTCACCAACCTTCTCACCTTCTGCAGCAACCAACCAAAAGGACCACCATGGAGAACACCCAGCAGTCTTACATCGACGGTGAGTGGGTCGACCCCATCGGCACCGACACGCTCGACGTCGTCAACCCTGCGACAGAAGAGACCGTCGCCACCATCGCACTAGGCGACGAGAAAGACGTCGACCGCGCCGTCACGGCCGCCCGCAAAGCCTTCGACGGTTATGGGTCGACGACACGTGCCGACCGGATTGCATTACTGGATCAGATAATCGAGGTCTACGGACGACGGCTGGGCGACCTTGCGTCGACGATCACCCAGGAGATGGGCGCACCCACTTCACTCGCCACCACCGCTCAGGCACCGTCGGGCCTGGTGCATCTCACAGCGGCCGTCGATGCGCTCCGCGCGTTCGAATTCGAGGAGAGGATCGGAACGACGACGGTGGTGCACGAGCCGGTCGGTGTGTGTGCGTTCATCACACCCTGGAACTGGCCCGTCAATCAGATCGCCGCGAAGGTTGCGCCGGCGTTGGCCGCAGGCTGCACGATGGTGTTGAAGCCGTCCGAGATCGCGCCACTCAATGCGATCATCTTCGCGGAGATCCTTCACGAAGCAGGAGTCCCGACGGGAGTTTTCAACCTCGTTCAGGGTGACGGACCTACCGTCGGAGCCGCACTGTCGATGCACCCCGACATCGACATGGTCTCGTTCACCGGATCGACGCGTGCCGGCGTCGAGGTCGCGCGGAACGCTGCGACAACGGTCAAACGTGTCACACAAGAGCTCGGCGGCAAGTCGGCGAACATTGTGCTGGACGACGCGGACTTCGAGGAGGTCATCACCCGAGACGTTCTAGGCGTGGTGGTCAATTCGGGCCAGTCCTGCAATGCCGCCTCTCGCATTCTGGTTCCGTGGGACCGTATGGACGAAGCGATCGCGATCGCGAAGACCGCCGCCGCGTCGATCGTGGTCGGACAACCCGAGTGCGAGAGAACGACCGTGGGGCCGCTGGTTTCACAGGCACAGTTCGACAAGGTGCAGCGCCTGATCCAGGCCGGCATCGACGAGGGCGGCACACTCGTCGCCGGTGGTGTCGGTCGCCCGGCGGGACTGAGCACCGGCTACTTCGTCCGCCCCACCGTCTTCGCGGACGTGACGAACGATATGACCATCGCGCGAGAGGAGATCTTCGGCCCCGTCATGATGCTGATCGGCTACGAGGACGAGGCTGATGCAATCCGCATCGCGAACGACACCGCGTATGGGCTGTCCGGGATGGTCTCGTCGAGCGATCCGGAGCGCGCACGGAATGCCGCTCGGAAGTTGCGGACGGGAATGGTTCATCTCAATGGTGCTCCGCTGGCCTTCGATGCGCCGTTCGGAGGCTACAAACAGTCAGGCAACGGCCGGGAATTCGGCAAGTTCGGCCTGGTGGAGTACCTCGAGGCCAAGGCGATCTTCGGCGACAACGAAGACTGATCAGCCCGTGGGCGGTTCGCCGTGTAGAACGATGCACGGCGTTCATGTCCTACCCCGACGCCTGCTGGCCTTGCAGGTGGCGGCGGCGGTGTCGGGCCGGCCAGTTGTCGTACTACCGGGTTCGGCCGTGAGCAGCGGGACGAACCCGGCCGGGGCCACTGCAGAGCCGGCACCGCACTCGTGCGAACCGATCCGGAGATCGACCGTGAGAGTGCCCGACATGGGTTTCTCAGCGGTGGCGGGATTTGAGTGCAGGTCTTCGGCACGAAGGCTGGAACAGACAGGAGACCGATCGTGAATGCGATCATGTGGATGGGCGTGGCAGGAATAGTCGGCACGGCACTCTCACCGTGGATCACCGAACACATGCGCAGCAAGAATGCACGCCGGGACCAGCTCGTGAAACTACGGCTCGCGATCTACGCCGACCTGCTGCAAGCGACGGCCCGCATCGCGGCAACCGCAACAACATCGGCTGCATCGCACCCGCATGACGCGGACGAGATCGGCAGCGACGAATTCGATTCCCTGCTCAGCCAGGCGCGGGTCGTGGCCAGCGATGACGTTTACCGACGACTCAACGAGCTGTCGCAGCTCACTGGGACGTTCAACCAGCACCTCGTGAAGACCGAGCCTCGCCCGGTCTTCCCCCATCGGCAACACCTGCACGATGGCGCAGTGAACGATCCGTTGCGCCTCCAGCATCGAAGAACACTGACCGATATCGCGGGCGGTATCGCGGTGGCTCACGGGAAAGTCCAGGACGCGATCCGCCACGAGATGAATCGGTGACCGTCGATCGGATCCCACGTCGCCGTGTGGTCGTCAGGCCGCGAGCTCACGAGGACGAGCGAACACGTCCACCAGCGCACCGTTGCGCCACACCGTGATCTCGATTTGCCGGTCGATCGCGTCCTCGACCATCAACCGCTGGACGGCAGTCGTCGTCACGATCGGCTTGCCGTCGAGTTCGACCATAATGTCCCCGCGCCGCAACCCCGCCTCGGCGGCCGGGCTGCCCGGGGAGACACCGGCCACCTGCAGACCAGTCTTCGACCCGATCCGCCCCTGCAGCTTCTGAGGCAGCGGAACCTGCATGCCCGCGATCCCCAACCAGGCCCGACGCACCCGTCCCGCCGATACCAGCGCGGCGATGATCTGCCTCGTCGTCGAGTTGATCGGCACCGCCAGACCGACACCCATCCCGGCGACAGCGGTATTCACCCCAACCAGCCGGCTCGCACTGTCGGCCAACGCGCCACCGCTGTTCCCCGGATTCAGCGCCGCATCGGTCTGGATCACCTCATCGATCACCCGCCCCGACTCCACCGGCAACGAGCGGCCCAACCCGGACACGATGCCCGCCGTCACACTGCCCGCCAGACCCAGCGGGTTGCCCAACGCGACGACCAACTGCCCCACCCGCAGCGACGCGGCGTCACCCAACTCCACCGGAGCCGGAACATCGTCCCGAGCCCGCAGCACAGCCAGATCGGACAACGGATCGCGTCCCACCACATCGGTGCGCACAACGGTCCCGTCGGTGAACGCCGCCTCGGCCGCGCTCGCTCCGGCAACCACGTGCGCACTCGTCAGCAACAGCCGGTCATCGGTTATCACACTCGCACTGCCCGAACCGCTCCCCCGTGAGGTCCGCACAACCAGGCTGGCCACACTCGGCAACACCGCATCGGCGACCGAGATCACCGTCCTCGAGTACCCGTCCAATTCATCCAGTTCGCCCATACCCACTACAGCGCCGGGCACACCACCACCTATGCCCCTGTTCGCTCCCAGCTGACCACCCGGCGAAAGCACGGCGCGAAACTCTCCGCACGCTTCCTCCACGAGCGCTAACATCGCCGATCGTGACAACACTCCGCGACGTGCCCATGACGCTTTTGCGTATCAATTACCAATTGCTGCGTATCCCTTTGCAATTCGTGGAGCACATCGCGATCACCCAACTCGACGAACAAGCACCAGCGCGCCTCGCCTACGAAAAGTTGCTGATTCAATGCGATCGAGCAGCCGGCTACCTTCTCAACGACGAGAACGCCAACGGCCGCGCAGCAGAGCTGCACCGACATACGACTGCCGTCCGGGTCGGAATCGCCCGTCGACACCGGCGGGTAGATGCCGAAGGTGCGACCCTCCTGGATCTTCAGCGTGCGCGGTTCCACCGGCGCCGCCGACCCCACAGCGACACCGACCCGGCGTGACCGTGCGGTACGAGGCCGACCACTCACCGGCAGAGGCTGCGTTCGACGGTGGTGATCAGGGTGCGGGAGACGTCGGCGACGGGGAGATTCCGCCCGGTGTAGAGCTGGTCGAAGCTGTCGAAGCTCGCCAATAGCCAGAGCAGGTCTGCGGCTTCGTCGACGGTGACGTCCGGCCGCAGAACCTCCTGCTCGGCCAGTCGCCGGGCGAGGTGGACCATTCCGCCGGCCCGGTTCTCCTCGATCCGCGTAATGGCCCCGCCGACGGCATCCGCGTCGAGTTGGGCCATCGAGAACAATGCCCGGAAAACATCGCGGTGGGCTGCGAACACCCGTACTCCAGAGTCGATTCCGCCGCGCAGGTGCTCGCGCGCGTCCGGGTGCTCCACCGCGTCCACCACCGCCTGGAACCCGGCCCGGTGCCACCACAGGTCGGTGGTGAGCGCATCGAACAGCCCGGCTCGTGAACCGAAGACGAGGTAGACGGTGGAGCGGGAGACACCCGCCGCCCGTGCCACCTGGCCTCGGTTCCGCAGGATCACCTCGAACCGGTGCTGCTGGACCACCTGCGCTCGTTCGGCACCGCGCGGGTGGCGATGGGCATCGAAGTGGTCGGCCTCGACGGCCGGTCCGACGACGTTCAGGTGACGCTACGCGACGTCGAGACCGGCGAAACCCGAATCGTCCACGCCCGCTACCTCATCGCCGCGGACGGCGCGCGCAGCACGATCCGCGACGCCCTCGGGATTGCGATGCGTGGCCCGGGGCGTCTGTCCCAGGCCATCGGGACCGAGTTCCGCGCGCCACTGTGGGACCTGCTCGGCGGCCGTCGCTACTGCATCTACGCCGTCACCCACCCCGACGCCGCGGGGGTCTTCGTTCCGGCCGGCCGCGGTGACCGATGGGTCTACGGGGTGGAGCACGACCTCGCGCAGGAGCCCGCGCCACGTCTGACGAAGGAGCAGTCCGCCCGCCTCATCCGGCTCGGCATCGGACTGACCGACCTGGAGCCGAGGGTCGACCGCATCGGGACGTTCACCTTTGCCGCGCAGCTCGCGGACCGCTGGCGGGAGGGCGCCGCGTTTCTCGTCGGCGACGCCGCACACCAGATCACGCCACGCGGGGGCACCGGCATGAACACCGCCATCCAGAGTGCCTACGACCTCGGGTGGAAACTCGCCTGGGTGCTCCGCGGCTGGGCCGGACCGCAGCTACTGGACACCTACGAGGCCGAACGACGACCGGTGGCCGCGCACAACGTGGCCCGGTCGGCCGACCCGCACGGCGGGGCCCGACTCGCCGCGCACGAACTGCCTGCGGACCTCGGCGGCCGAATCCCGCACGTCTGGTTGCCCTCCCGAGCCAACGCTGTGTCCACCCTCGACCTACTCGGACCCGGGCTGACGTTGTTCACCACCGACCCGAGTGCGTCCTGGCAGCGCGCAGCGAGTTCCATTCCCGGGCCTCCGCTCGTCGTCCGCAACCTCGACGCCATCACCGCCCGCGGTATGGGCATCCCCCACGGCGGGGCACTCCTGGCACGCCCGGACGGGGCTCCGGCCGGATGGTGGCCGTCACGCACCGAACCAGATGCGGCACTCCGCCATGCGATCCGGGCGCTGCCGACCCCATCAGAGGCAGTGGATCGGAGTGCGGAAGGCGCCAGCGCTCGTTGAGCCCGAGCAGGAGGCGCCGGCGGAGGCTCGCGCGTGCGTGTCGATCTGGCGCGATGCCTCCGTAGGGACACCCACCGGGGTTTCCGCCTCATGGCGTCCAGACGCTAGCGAAGTGGGAACCCGAGACGGATGAGCGATTCTTTCAGCCGATCCCGCCCGTTCAGCCGCGCCGCGGACGCGAGTCGGTCCAGAACCCTGTCGATCCAGGAATGTTCGAGCTGCTGCGCCGAGTAGAAGGCGGCGATCCGCCCCTCGTAGGCGTCGACGTGGTCGCGCTGGGCGGGCAGGTCGTACTTCTCGTGGTGCAACACCGCCGCTCGGGGCAGGCGCGGTTTGATCTGGGCGTCGGCGTCCGGATGCGGATGTCCGACGACGAGCCCGAACACCGCGAACACGTGGGGAGGCAGGCCGAGTTCCGCCGCGACCTCCTCGGGCTTGTTGCGCAGCGCCCCGATGAACACCGTTCCCAGCCCGAGCGACTCCGCCGCGGTCACGGCGTTCTGCGCAGCCAGGGCTGCATCGATGAACCCGATATAGCTGCTCTCGAGGTAGTCGGCTCCCTCGATCGGCGCACCGCGGTCGCCGGCGAGCTGGCGGACGCGGGCGAAGTCGGCGAGCCAGACCAGCAGGACGGGGGCCTCGACGATGTGGGCCTGCTCGCCCGCGAGCGCGGCCAGACGAGCCTTGCGTTCGGGGTCGCGGACTGCGACGACACTCCACGCCTGGAGGTTCGACGACGTGGCGGCCGACTGCGCAGCCGAGACGAGGACGTCGAGCGTCTCGTCGGTCAGCGGATCGGGTAGGTAGCGGCGAACCGAACGGTGCGAGTGCAGGGCTTCCAGAACCGGATTCCACTGAGCGGGTTCGGTGAGGGCGGGATCCCAGTAGCGCTGCTGCAGCGCCGTGCGGGGTGCGATGTCTGCGATGGTCACCCGGACAGGAAAGCCGACCGCCGTCCCTCACTCCAGTGTTAGGCGCACCGTGATTCCGGAGATCCTCGGCGTTCTCGTCGACAACCGCGAAAGGAACGCGTGAACGGCCGCAGCGAGGCCGCCGATCGGCGACAATTCGGGGGCTGCCGACAGCGGTTCGGGAACTACGTGATGCAAGGGAGTGGACGTGACGGAACGGGTCATCGTGGTGACGGGTGCCGGATCGGGAATCGGGCGGTCCATGGCGACCGGACTGCTCGATGCCGGACATCACGTGGTGCTGACGGGACGGGCGCGTGACAAGCTGGACGAGACAGCGCACGGTCACGAACACGCGCTCGTGGTGCCGGCCGACGTCTCGTCGCCACAGTCGGTGCACAGCCTCTTCGCCGTCGTGGCCGAACGGTTCGGCCGCGTGGACGTACTCGTCAACAATGCGGGCACTTTCGGCCCCTCCGGCGCGGTGGACGAGATCGACCCGGAAGACTGGGACCGGACGGTGGCCACAAATCTGACCGGGGTCTTCCTCTGCTCGCGCGAGGCCGTGCGAATGATGAAGACGCAGACACCTCGTGGTGGACGCATCATCAACAACGGTTCACTGTCGGCGCACACGCCACGACCCGCGAGTGTCGCCTACACGGCAACCAAACACGGGGTGTCGGGGTTGACCAAGTCGATCGCGCTCGACGGGCGCGACCACGACATCTGCTGCACCCAGATCGACATCGGGAACGCCGCAACCGCCATGACCGAAAACATCGGCCAATCCGCCCGCCAACCGGACGGATCAGTGCGAGCGGAACCCACCTTCGATCCGTTATACGTCGCGGACGCGGTGACCCGACTGGTAGAACTCCCCCTGGACGTCACCGTGCCGACGATGACGATCATGGCCACCGGGATGCCGTACATCGGCCGCGGCTGACAGGGCGGCCGGTCAGCGACGCTGGTCTGCCCAGTCGACCCGGGCGGCCAGTGCGTGCAGCGACCGTTTCCTGCTCGCGTTGCATTCCCCGACCCAGGCGATGCGTCCGTAGACGTATTCACGGAAATGCGGTCGGCCGTCACGATTCTGCGAATCGGGTCCGTGTCGAGCGCAATTGAAGAGCAGCGCTCGCAGGTCGTCGTACTCGGTTCGCGCCGCCTGCGGACGAGTGTTGACCACCAACCCCGCCAGGTGCTGGCGTCGATGCGCCCGCATGATCCGGGTCTTACCGGTGTGCACGGAGAAGCCTTCGTGCGCCACGATCCGGCCGACTGCGTGGATCAGTCGGTCCACCGCCAGTTCCGTGCCGGAGAACGCGAGGTCGTCGGCGTATCTCGTGTAACCGGCGCGATGGGTTCTCGCGAGTCCGGTCAATCTGCGGTCGAGTCGATATGCGACGAGATTGGCGAGCGCCGGCGAGGTCGGTGCGCCTTGCGGTAGGTGCGCACCCCGGAGCCGACTCGCCGCATCGAACGGAAGCTGCGCGAGGACACCTGACGGGGTAGACGTCGTGCAGAGCCCGGCGAGCACGCGTGACACCCGAGTCGGGTAGCCGAGGGCATCGAAGACCGCCCTCACCCGCGTCTGGGAGACGGAGGGAAAGAAGGCACGGAGGTCGATGCGCAGCACGACATCGTGTCCCGTGTGGGGCGCGGCGAATGTGTGGACGCTGCGACCTCGGACGAATCCGTGCGCCGCGGCGTGTGGTGGGACGCGGTCGAGTACCGAACGCAGAATCCGGCGCTGCACCTCTCGAAGGCGTTCCTTGGGCGCCTCGAGCAGGCGGTTGTCCGATCGGATCCGATAGCGGTAGTGCTGCAGCGGAGTCGCTTTCGTGCGCAGCCACCCGCCGGGATCTGCGAACCAGTCGAGTTCGGCCGGGGTGAGACCGACCGCCTCGGCGACCGCCGCCGTGTGCGACCACCGCGGGACGTCGAATTTCCAGTCACTGCCGGACGACTCGACGACCGTCTCGGGTTGCTCGATCTGCGGGAGCTCCGACAGCAGCCGATAGACGCCGTCGACGCCGTCGATCGGCGGCGTGGGCATGAGGTCGTAGAGCCGGGTCGCGATCCGGCCGGCATCCGGCACACCGGCTTCCTCGAAGCGGAGGATGAGGCCGGCCCTGGTCCAGGCTCCAACGGTTGCCTCGACAGCGAGGCGACGAGCGATCTCAGGCTGCAGAGCCCGGCCGGCTGTCATGGGTGCGACGGTGCGAGGTGACCGATATCTGTCGTCTGCGGCGCGCCGAAGCACGCGGAGCATACGGTCGCGCGTCGGACGGTGTCTCCGATGAACACTGTCGAGCCAGGGGTTTCCCCTGACGTGGTCGCGGCCGGCGAACCGGCCACACCACTCTCACCTCTGCACCGTCGCACCTCGTGAGAATGCCACATGATCTCTGCCGTGCGGGCTCTATCGGTCTTGATGTCGAATCGAGCGACTCCGCTGGTCGGAGTGCGCAATCGATCCAGTCAGCGGGGGCACAGAGCGACGACGTCGATCTCGACCAGAAAGTCACCGAGATGCGATCCGACGGTGGTTCGCGCCGGGTACGGGTGCGAGACGAACTTCTGGAAGGTTTCGTTGAAACCGGTGAAGTCTCGCGCTGGATTCTGCAGGTGGACGGTCGCCTTGACCACGTGCGAGAAGTCCGAGCCGCACGATTCGAGTACGGCTGCGAGGTTGCGCATCGCCTGTTCCGTTTGTTCTTCGATGGTGGTGCCGACGAGTTCCCACGTCTGCGGGTGGTGGGGCGTCTGACCTGCCGTGTACAGGACCCCGTCGGCAAGGATCGCCTGGGAGTAGTGCCCTGCAGGGCTGGGTGCATCGTCTGTGCTGACCTGTTGCCTGTTCATGTGGTTCCTCAGTCCTGAATGTTCGTTGTTCTCGATCGCGGGCGGGCGGGCGGGTGAGGTGTTCACAGCACCTTCGAGAGAAACGCGCGGGTCCTCTCCTGTTGCGGGTTCCCCAGAACCTCGGACGGCGGGCCCGCCTCGACGACGACACCCTGGTCCATGAAGACGATCTGATCGCTGACCTCGCGGGCAAACCCCAACTCGTGGGTGACCACGACCATGGTCATACCGGCTTCCGCCAGGGACTTCATCACGTCCAGTACCTCACCGACGAGTCCCGGGTCGAGCGCTGAGGTCGGTTCGTCGAACAGCAGCAACTTGGGCTTCATCGCCAGTGCGCGGGCAATCGCGATCCGCTGTTGCTGTCCGCCGGAGAGCTCCCGTGGGTATGCCTGACCTCGGTTCCCCAGTCCGACACGATCGAGCAGGACGTGCGCCTCCGCTGTCACCTCGTCGCGGGGTCTGCCGAGAACGTGAATCGGGGCTTCGACGATGTTCTCGAGAACGGTCATGTGCGGAAACAGGTTGAAGCGCTGAAACACCATGCCGGCATTGAGTCGAGACCGTGCCGTCTGACGTGGCTTCATCTCGTGTAGCCGGCCATTGCGTTCCGAGTAGCCGATCAGTTGTCGATCCACGTACAGTCGGCCCGCATCAACTTTCTCGAGGTGATTGATGCAGCGCAGGAAGGTGGTCTTCCCGGATCCGGACGGTCCGATGAGACAGGTCACCGAACCGCGCTCGACACTGAGGTCGATGCCCTTGAGGATCTCGGTGGCACCGAATCTCTTCCGGACGCCCTGTGCTTTCACCATGACGGTGTTCATTTCGCCCTTCCCAGTGCCAGTCGACGACGTGTGGGTGCTACCGACGCGGTGAACCCGCGCGCGTAGTGTTTCTCGAGCTTGTCCTGGAAGAAACTCAGGATGGTGGTCATCAGGAGATACC
This sequence comes from Rhodococcus sp. LB1, assembly GCF_001583455.1. Classification (NCBI taxonomy): domain Bacteria; kingdom Bacillati; phylum Actinomycetota; class Actinomycetes; order Mycobacteriales; family Nocardiaceae; genus Rhodococcus; species Rhodococcus sp. LB1. The sequence goes on from NZ_LTCZ01000441.1 coordinate 18,560, forward strand.
ACAGGCTCGCGACGATGAGCAGCGGGATCGTCTGGTAGTTCAACGAATAGATGATCTGCGCGGAGTACAGCAGATCGGAGATCGCCAGAACGCTGACGAGGGTTGTCCCTTTCAGCATCGAGATCACCTGGTTCCCCGTCGGCGGAAGCACCACGCGCATGGCCTGGGGAAGAATGACCCGGCGCATCAGCTGAGTCTTGTTCATTCCCAGCGCCTGAGCCGCGTCGTACTGGCCGTTGTCCACCGATCCGATGCCACCGCGGATGATCTCTGCCATGTAAGCCGCTTCGTTCAGAGACAGTCCGAGGAGAGCGGCCCCGAGGGGCGTGATCAGCGTGTTGACCGAGCCAACCATCAATTCTGGTCCCCCGAAGGGGATTCCGATCGAGATGGTGGGATACAGGGCAGCGATGTTGTACCAGAAGATCAGTTGGACGAGGAGCGGAGTGCCCCTGAAGAACCATATGTAGCCCCGGCTGATCGAACTGACGATCGGATTGTCCGACAGCCGCATGACGGCAAGGAGCGTTCCGAGCGAAATGCCCGCGGTCATCGAGAAGATCGTCAGGATGATCGTGAGAACTACGCCTCGAAGTATCTCCGGGGCAAACAGGTAGGACGACACGACATTCCAGTGGAATCGGTCGTTCGTTGCGACGTTCCACGTCACCGCCACGGCGACGATGAGCAGCACCAGTCCGAACGTCTGCCGCACAGGATGTTTGAGTGGCACAACCGGGATGGAAGTGTCCGGGGACGCCGACACTGCGGACGGAGGAGGGAAGGCGTCTCGCGAGGCCAATTGCTGCATGGTAGGCCTCCTTATTGAGCCGCGTTGACGCGAGCTCGAGTGATCATCGCGGACTCCGCACCGTATTTTCCGAGTGCTTCCCTGTATGCATCACTGGCGATGACAGAGTCGAGTGCAGCGGACACGGCGTCGACGAGTGCGGGTTCCTTGGTCACGCCTACGGCGACGGGGGCGTAATCGAATGTGTCCGACAACTCGAGGGCGGGATTGTTCGCCGTGGCGTACGAGAGGATCGGGGAATCTGCCAGGACGGCGTCTTGCCTGCCACTGGTCAGCGCGGAAATCGCCTGCCGCGTGTCCTGGAACTGGCCGGTCTGGATCGGCGGCTTGCCGGCGGCCGCGCACTCCTGCTCATAGGCCGGAATGTTGACGGTGAGCTGATACGAGCCCGTCAGGACGCCGACCTTCTTGCCGCAGAGAGTGTCCTTCGTGACGGGCTCCCCTCCCTTGCCGACGACGATGGCGTTTCCCATCTGCATGTAGTCGACGAAATCCATTGCCGCCATCCGCTTGGTGGTGGGCGTCATCGAGGACACCGTCAGGTCGTAACGACCGGCTGCGATCCCGGGAATGATGGAGTCGAAATTGACGACTTTGATGTCGACGTCCAGGTTCAGGGCGTTTCCGATGAGTCTCGCGATGTCGGGGTTCGTGCCCGTCATGTACCGGGTTCCCGCCGAATAGAACTGGGTGGGCGGTTCATTCGTCGGGATCGCCACCCGCAGCGTGTGCCGTGCTGCCACCGCGTCGGGCAGCAATGCGACGGCCGATTCGTTCACCGCGAGTGACGGCGTCTTGTCGCCGTCGACGGGAGCCGAGGCCGGCGGGTCCGCAAATTCTTCGAGCCGACCGCAGCCGACCGTGGAGAAGAGGAGGGCGGCGAGTGCGCCGGCGCACAGGAGCCGGTGAGAGGAGCCTCCGGTGCGACTTGTCATGACGAGGACTTCTGCTTGGGCGTGGCCGTCTGCGTTCCGGTGTATTCGTGCGTCGAGCGGGCGAAGGCGGCGTGTCGGTTGCGAACGAAGGACGGCCCGTTGTCCTGCAGTTCCTTGATGCTCGAGACCCCCAGCAGCATCATCGTCCGGGTCATCTCCTCCGCGAAGATCCGCAGCACGTGCGCGACACCCTCCTGGCCCGCCGCCGCGAGGCCGTAGAGGTACGGGCGGCCGATCGCGCACGCATTCGCCCCCAGCGCCAGGGCCTTGATCGCGTCCGAGCCGCGGCGGATGCCGCCGTCGACGATGATCTCGACCCGCCCGTTCACGCGTTCGACGATCTCCGGCAGAACGTCCAGCGGGGAGGCCATGTGATCGAGTTGCCGGCCGCCGTGGTTGCTGACCTGGATGGCGTCGATCCCGATGTCAGCGGCGATCGCCGCGTCGTCGGCGCTGACGCACCCCTTGAGGACGATCGGACCGCTCCACCGGGAGCGTAGGTCGCAGAGGGTGTCCCAGTCGGTGGGTTCGTAGGAACCCGACAGCAGGGTTCGCCACATATCCGGCGTGCTCGCCAGCGGCCCCTCCGCGACGGTCCCGTCGAGATTGGGGAAGGCGATCGCGTCGTTGCGCAGAAACCTCCACGCCCACACGGGATGTAGCGCCCCTTCGACGACCGTCCGCGGTTTCAGGGACGGGGGTGCCGTGAAGCCGTTGCGGTAGTCGCGTTCGCGATGACCGATCGCCCGGCAATCGACGTTGACCAGCAGGGCCTCGTATCCCGCGTCGGCTGTCCGGTCGAGCATCGCCTGGAGCATGCCCTTGTCCGCCATCGGTTCGATGTTGAACCAGCGACGAAGGCCCGGAGTCTGCGCGCTGACCAGTTCCATCGGCGTCGTGCTCAGGTGCGCCAGGCCGTACGGGACATTCGCGGCGAGAGCGGCACGCGCCGCACCGAGTTCGCCCTCCGGGTGAAACAGTCGTGTTCCCCCGGTGGGAGAGAGCATCAACGGCATGGCGACCGGCTTGCCCAGGAGAGTCGACGCCAGGTCGAGGTTCTCCACGGCACCCCACCGTGGCACGAAGGACCAGTCGTCGAACGAGGAACGATTGCGGCGGACCGACGCTTCGTCTTCGCCGCCGCCCTCGATGTAGTCGAAGATGCTCAGCGGGAGACGCGCGGCGGCCATCTTTCGTACGTCTTCGATGCTGTGGCATCGCCGTGCCAGCCGCTGTGACACGGACCGAGCGGGGCCCTCGACATTCACTAACGATCTGATATCTCTGAGTTTCATCGGGACTCCTCGAAGTGGGGCTGACACCCGGTGCGTGGGGTGAACCAATAGTGATCCACACCTCACACGGTTGATATGGAGAAGTTTCCAAGCTCAACAGTTCCGCTTGTAAGATCTTCTCAATGGACCCATCGGAGGAGTCGTGGCACGGCGACGCGGCATCCGTGCCGATCGCGCTGTCGGCCTGGACCGACCTGGTGCAGGAAGATCTACTGCACGCGAATCCGACGGCGGAAAATCTCCGCCGCCCCGTCGCCGACGTGCAGCTCTACGACGCATTCGACGACCAGCCGAACGTCAGGAACACCGTCGTCCTTGCGATGGGCGTGTCCTGCGGGTCGGCCGGATTCGAGCGAGTACTCGTGCACGCCGCCGACGGCGAGGCCGCCGCCGTGATCGTCAAAGCACGCGGAACGCCGATCGAGGACCTGCGGATCGCGTCCAGTCGTCACGACGTTCCCGTGCTCGTCGTCGGAGACGACGCGGATTGGACACGACTGATCGCGATGGCACGAACAGCGGTCGCGGGTGCTGCGGTCGATTCGGTATCGGGCGTGCGTCTGGGCGATCTGTTCGCTTTCGCCAACGCCGTAGCCTCGATAGCCAACGGAGCCGCCAGCATCGTCGATCCTTCGGGCCGCATCCTCGGATACTCCACAGTGCCGGGCCAGCCGATCGACGACCTACGGCGCGAGACGACTCTGACCCTGCAGGAGCGGACACCCCCAGCCCTCGACGCAGATTTCAAGGTCGTCTACTCCTCCATCGCCGCGCATTTCGTGCAGTCACCCAGCGGGATCGCGGACCGGCTGGCACTTGCCGTCCGGGCGGGCGGGGAACTGCTCGGATCGATCTGGATCATCGATCCCGGAGGTGACCGCCGCCAACCGGCCCTCGATGCGCTCGACAGGCTGGCGCCACTGGCGGGCCTGCACATGCTTCACGCCCGGTCCGCTTCCGACTTCACCGAGCGCCGCAACGCCGACCTCATGCGGACGTTGATGGACGATCCGGCCCAGGCCTCTTTCGCTGCCGCACAACTCGGTCTCGAGTTCACCGACGGATTCGCCATTGCGGCGTTCGCCCTCTCCCACCCGAACGCCGGCAGCCTCGACGCCATGCGCGAGCAACATCGACTACTGCAGCTCGTGACCGTGACGTGCAACGTCCAGTTCCGCAGTGCGTACAGCGCCCTGATCGACTCGGTCGTGTATGCGCTGCTGCCCTGCGCGGGCGAGTCTCCCCGGGCAGCCCACCGTCGCGTCATTCGTGACATCGGCTCCTACGCGACGACGATCAGCGCGCATCCGGTTGTCGCCGCGGTAGGCGGCATCGCCGAGCAGATCAGCGAGCTACCTCGATCCCGGACCGAGGCGGTGCGCACATTGCAGTACCTGATGCGTCAACAGTCGGTCACGCGAGAGAATCCGACTCCCCAACGCCCGGCAGCGGCTGTGTTCGAAGACCATTGGACCGAGCTCAACCTACTCGAAATCGGCAGGTACATAGCCGAGAAGCATCTCGACAAGTTCGACGTCGTCGATGCGATCCGGGCGTACGACGCCACCCATCACACCGACTTTCTGATCACTCTGCGTGCGTACTTCGATTCGAACGCGAACGTGTCCAAAGCGGCGGTCCGAATGCATGTCCACGGCAATACCATTCGGTACCGAATCACCCGTCTCGCCGAAGAGTTCCAGATCGACTTCGACAATCCGACCACGCGGCTATGGCTGTGGCTCCGACTCGTTTCGACAGACCTGATGTGAGTGGACGCTTGCGGGGTGGGTCCACTCCCCACGCTGTACCGGCTTTGGGACGTGACGGTCGCAGCCTGCACGCCGGGTGCCGGGAACGCGAGAATCGTCAGCGCCATGGCGCCGATGACGAGGCCGGCGAGACAGGCCGCGCCGCCTACGCTCGCGCGAATCGCGTGAAGTGGTTGAAATCTTCGGCCTCTGCGTTGACTCACCATGACGATCTCCGTGTGCTCTTGACCGTGCCGCGGCGCCGGCGACGTGAAAGTCAGCATGGCCGCGACGCGTCGTGACCACATCGGCCGAAGTACGCGTGCGCATACCTGCTTTTCGGCTGCCACCCTCATTCGACCGTGGCTCGCTGACGAAACCGGACGGTCAGTACCGCGGCGGCGAGTGCTGCCGCCAGAACGATGCCCGAGGCGACGAGCAATGCGAGGTGGTAGCCATCGGAAAGCAGTGGTGTGACGATGAGCGGGCCCGCGATCTGACCGAGGCTGTATCCGGTTGTCAGTATCGCGACCGCGCGTGGGAACTGGAGGTGAGCGCCGATCGTCAGCGACATCTGACTGATGCCGAGGAATGTTCCCCCGAACAGGAAGGCGGAGACCAGGGCGGGCCAGATGCCGTCTGCCACCGCGGGCAACGCGATGCCGGCGGCCTGAATGACGAGGGCGATCACCAGCAGGATCGGGCGAGACCATCGTCTGCCGAACAACGCCCAGAGTGGACCGGACGGTAGCGCCGCCAGCCCGACGAGCACCCAGGCGCCACTGCCGGCGAAGCTGCCTGCAGTGTGGTCGATCGCTGCAACGAGAAAAGTGCCGGCGATGATGTATCCGACACCCTCGAGGGAATAGCTGATGAAGAGCGCACCGAACCGGCGGTGCCCCTGCTCGTGCGATCTTCTGCGCTCGGCCGTCGGCACCGTCGGAGCACGTTCCGGTGTGAGAGTCCACGCCGCGAGGGTGCAGATCAGGGTCAGCAGTGCGGCCGCCCACCACACGGAGCCCCACGTGCTCATCGACCGCAAGATGAGGACGACGAGCCCGGACAGGGCGATACCTGCTCCGATTCCGCCGAACGCCCAACCCGACAGGTGTGCCGCGTGCCCACTCAGGTTGGAGTGCATGGCGCTGACCGCGATGACGAAGACCAAAGCACTGGTAGCACCCGCAACACAACGCAGTACGGCCCAGGCGGTGTCGTTCGATGTCACCGGCATGAACGCCAGCGTGGCGGTCAGGATCAGCAGCGAGACACGCATGGCTGCCGCCGAGCGCACCACGGCGGGAAGGACGATTCCGGCGAGCGCCCCGACGAGGTATCCGAGATAGTTTGCCGTCGCCAGGGCGGCGCCCGCCGACGGTGTCAATCCTGCCTGGGCCTCCATCAGAGGGAGAACAGGTGTGTAGACGAACCGTCCGATGCCCATGCTCGCCGCCAATGCGGCCCCGACCTGACCGACCGTGACCCACGGCGATGTCGGCGTGCGGGATGCGATCAGGTCGTCGGCGCTGTCTACTGCGTTCATGCATTCTCTTTCAACAACATTCGGTCGGCGCGCAGGCCCCTCTAGCGAGCCACGGATTTCAGGGAGGCCGGGCGGCTGGAGTCGTGGGTGTGGAACAGGAAACGCGACATCGCAGCGGTCATGGTGGAGTCCTTGCGGCGGATGAACAGGGTTTCCGCGCGCGAGTCGGCCGGCGCGAGGTGATGCACCTTCAACGCCGCCGCCAACGGCGAAGTGGTCACCACGCCCAGTGGCAGCAGGGTCACGCCCATCCCCGCGGCCGCACACCCGAGGATGCCCTCGAGAGTTCCGAATTCGAGGACGTTCGGACTCGGCACTCCGTGCTGCTCGAAGAGCCGCTCCAGGCGGGCCCGGTAGGCGCAGCCGGCCCGGAGGACGAGAAGCTTGTGCCGCCCGCCGTCGGCCAGTGCCGAGTCCAGATCTGCCACGCGAACGCCGCTCACCAGCACAAGTTGCTCGATGAAGACCTGCTCGGAGACCAGGTCCGGATGGCGCACCGGGCCGCAGACGAAAGCGCCGTCGAGACGATGCTCGAGCACCTGGGTGGTCAGCGCGTCGGTCGTGTCGGTCGCCAAGGTGAAGTCGACTCGGGGGCACTCTTCGCTGAAGGCGGCCAGCACCCCGGGAAGCCGCAACCCGGCGGTGGTCTCCATGGAGCCGATCGCCAGTCGTCCACCCGGCTCGTGATCGTCGCTGACGACCTGCGTCACCTCCCGCACGAGCTGAGTGATCTGTTCGGCATAGGGCAGCAGACGTTCGCCGGAATTCGTCAGGGTCACCCCACGGGCATGGCGGCGGAACAGTTCCACACCGAGTTCGTCCTCGAGCGTGCGGATCCGTGAGCTGATGTTCGACTGCACCGTCAGAAGTTCCTTCGATGCCCGGGAGATTCCGCCGGCGCGGGCCACGGCCAGGAAGAAGCTCAGGTCTCCGATGTCCATGAGAATTACCGTGTTTCGCCCCACAGGTCCCGAACGATCTCCCGTGCGGGGGCCGAACGAGCACTGCGATATCCGATGCCGGCCCAGAGGGCGAGGCCGTGCGGGTCGCCGGCGGCGCCTGCTGCGGCTCGCAGCCCACTGGTCAGCAGGTGCACCTGTGGATATGCCGCCACCGCGTGAGCATCGAAGTCGGTGATGAAGTCATTGACCAGGCCACGCGCGGGACGGCCGGAGAACGCGCGAGTGACGACGGTGTCGGTGAAGCGGGCGTTGTGCAACGCGGCCCGGTGAGCGGGTTTGGTCCCTGCCTCGTCGGCGTCGAGGAGCGCGGTTCCGATCTGGACGGCGGTGGCACCGGCCGCGAGTGTTGCCGCGACGTCTGCTGCGGTCGCTATCCCACCCGCCGCGATGATCGGAAGGTCGATCGCCGAGCGGGCCGCCTCGACCAATTCCCTCGTCGAACGTGGATCCGGCTCGGCGTCGGGGTCGAGCGTTGCTCGGTGCCCGCCCGCGTCGACTCCTTGTAGACATATCGCGTCGACGCCCACCCGAGCGGCGGAGAGCGCCTCGCCGACATCGGACACCGTGGCCACCACGGCACTGCCGGCGTCGTGTAACCGATCGACGACGGCCCGCGGCGGAAGACCGAAGGTGAACGACACCACCGGAACGGCAAGCTCGACCGCGAGGTCGACCTTGGCGTCGAATGCATCGTCGTCGAAGTCGACGACCTCCGGCAGCGACACCTGCCAGTGTTCGGCGAGTGGCTGCAGTCGCGCTCGGTAGGCCTCCACCGCTGCACGGTCGGCCAGGGGGCGGCCCGGGACGAAAATATTGAGTCCGAACGGTGCGCTCGTCAGCGCGCGGACCGCGTCGACCTCACGCCGAACCGCGTCGACGGTCTTGTACCCGGCCGCAAGGAAACCGAGGCCACCGGCGGACGAGACCGCGGCAACCAGCTCGGGCGTGCTCGGTCCTCCTGCCATGGGCGCCCCGACGATGGGAATTCGGAGGCCGTCCTCGAGATCGAACACCAGGATCCTTTCGGTCGATGTGTGCGTGGCGGACCGGGTTCACGTCCGCTTCACCCTTTCCGCTCCTGATCCTGCACCGCCGCAGTGCGGAGCGGAAATGCCTATTCGGCTGGATCTATGCTTGGGAGTTATGTCCATCGAACTGCGGCATCTGCGGGCGGCGGTTGCGATCGCCGAGGCAGGCTCGTTCACCGCCGCGGCGAACGCACTCCACATCACCCAGCCGGCGCTCACCCGCACGGTGCAGCAGCTCGAAACCTCGCTCGGCGTTCGGTTGTTCGACCGGACGTCGCGGGCACTCGCCCTCACCGAGGACGGTGCCGGATTCGTCGAGAAGGTACGCGTCATTCTCGGCGATCTCGATTCCGCGGTTGCGCTGTACACCAACCGATCCCTTGTCCTCGGCTTCAGTTGGCTCCTCCCCGATCCGTGGGCGCAGCAGGTGATCGACGACGTCGAGACGAACTCCCGCGCCACCGTCGTACCGCGTCGCTGCGACGACCCCATCGCCGCACTGAACAACGCCACCGTGGACGCCGCCGTCGTCCGCCGGGATGTTCCCGGCGACGAGTTCGTGCAGCATCCGCTGTTCGAGGAGCAGCGGATTGCGGCAGTCTCGACCGCGTCGCCTCTCGCGACCCGAGAATCGATCGACTGGGCCGAGTTCGGAACGCTTCCCCTGGTCATCAATACCCTCAGCGGCACCACGTCCGAAGATCTGTGGCCGAACCACGACGGTCCGGTGGTGACGTGCTCGAACTTCGACGAGTGGCTCGAATTGATCGCCGCCGATCGGGGTGTCGGCACGGTTCCCGAAGTGGCCCGCAGGCGGGTAACCCATCGGAACGTCCAGTTCATCCCGCTGGTCGGTGCGCCGCCCGCGGTCGTGAGGTTCGTGTACCGCCGCAACCGCGCGACGCCGCTGCTGCGAGTACTGCGGGACGCCGCGATCCGGCACTCTCCGCCACCCGGCAGTGCCACTGTCGCTCAACACGACTGACCGTCGTCGGTGTGCCGGCGAAGCTGGGCGACTTCCCGCTCCAGTTCTGCATTGCGGGATCGCAGTCGTTCGATTTCTTCCTGTAGACCCTTGCGGGCCAACGTGAGCGACTCCCGCATCCGCGCCTCGCCGTACTTCGGCGGGATGTTCTTCGTGCAGTTCCGGTCGAGGGCCTCGACGTGGATGACGAACGCGCGATCGCATCCGGCCTTACCGACCCCGCCGGGTGCGGTGAGGAGCCGGGCGATGAGATCCGGATCGTCGGAACGCTCGACGACCTCGGCTCGCCCGTAGACTTTGACTCTGGTGCGGGTAGGGTAGTCGATGAAGAAGAGAGCCACTCGGTCGTTCTCGTCGAGGTTGCCGACCGTGACGAACTGCTGATTTCCCGAGTAGTCCGCCAGCGCAATCGTCACCGGGTTCGGCACGTGCACGAATCCGGGCGGGCCGCCTCGGTGTTGGATATAGGGCCACCCCGAGGGTGTCACGGTCGCGATGAAGAACGAATCGGTGGCTCGGATCAGGGCAGTGACCCGGGTGTCCAGTTGGTCGGGCAGGCCCGGGTCGTCCTCCTGCGCCCGCATGCTCCTGTACCAGTTGATGCTTCCCGTCGCCTTCTGCCGCTCGGCCACCGGAGTAGTGAATGCGATCGCGCCGTACCGGGTCGGGTGTCTCATGACGAGTACTCGGAATCGATGTGCTTCCACGCCCGCCGGACTATCGGGCTGTCGACTCCCCGACGCAACGTCAGCACGAACACCACTGCGGTGACCGCGGTTACCGCGATGGGGTAGATCAGCCCGGCGAGGACGTTCCCGGTCGCGGAGTTGAGCGAGAGCGCCACCAGAGGGGTGAAGCCACCGAACACGCCGGTCCCGATGTGGTACGCCAGCGACAGTCCGGTGTAACGGATCTGGGGTGGGAACAATTCGGACAGGAATGCCGCGGTGGGCCCGTAGACCATGGTGACGAAGATGACCTGAATCGTCAGCGGCACGATCATCTGGATGTGGTGGCCCTCGACCGCGGCGTCCCGGACCCACTGGAACAGCGGGAGGTAGCCGACTGCCGAAAGTACCAATCCGCACAGGATGATCCGAGTCCGTCCATATTTGTCGGACATCTTGCCGAAGACGACGAAGAACGGTGTCGCGATGACCAGGGCGATTCCGACCGAGAGATTCGCGGTGAGGAAGTCGATCTTCAAGATCGTCTGCAGGAAGTACAGCGTGTAGAACTGGCTGGTGTACCAGGCAACTCCCAGCCCGGCCGTGACTCCGAAGAGCACGACGAGCAGCAACGCGAAGGCCGGCTTGTTCGCCACCGCGTCCCTGATCGGTGAACGCGAGAGGTTTCCGCTCCGTCGCATCTCCTCGAACACCGGTGATTCGTGCATCTTCATGCGGATCTTCAGCGAGAACAGCACCAGGACCGCGGACAGAAGGAACGGAATCCGCCAGCCCCACACAGTGAATGCCTCCTCGCCCAACCCCACCCGGCAGAGCACGATGACGCCGATCGACAGGAGCAGACCACCGGTCGCGGTGGTCTGGAGAACACTGGTGAGGGCTCCGCGTTTCTTCGCCGGCGAATTCTCCGCGATGTAGACGACTGCACCCCCGTACTCTCCGCCGATCGCGAGACCCTGCAGCAGCCGCAACGTCACCAGCAGTATCGGCGCCAGAATTCCGATGTGGTCATAGGTGGGCATCAGTCCGAGCGTCGTGGTGGCGCCGCCCATGATGAGCAGGGTCGTCATGAACGTCTTCTTACGTCCGACCCGGTCGCCCATTCTGCCGAACACCATGGCGCCGATGGGGCGTACGACGAAACCCGTCCCGAAGGCGGCAATCGTGACGAGAAGTGCTGCGGTTCCGTTTCCTTCCGGAAAGAACATCCCGGAGAACACGACTGCGAGACTGCCGTAGATGTAGAAGTCGTACCATTCGATCAACGTTCCGACGCTCGACGCGGTGATGATCTTGCGAAGGCTGCTCTTCGCTACACCGCTCGTGAGAGCGGGTGGTGACACGGACTGGCTGGTCATGGGGAATCCTTCTGGGGACGCACGGGGTGGGGGTTTGCGAGGTCGCACCGAAGGGCGCTAGGAGCCGATCGCCGCCAGATTGTGGGAAGTGCGGCCCAGGATGGCGGCGGCGGTGGCGACCATGTCATCGATGATCGACGCGACGGTGTCGACACGATCGATCTGTCCGACGACCTCACCGACGATCAGATTCGCGACGTCGTAGTCCTCGGCCTTCACTGCTGCCCGGAACTGCTCCTGCTTCTCCGGAAGCACACCCAGGAGGCCGGACTCGTCGCCGTGCCATCGACGGATGAAGTCGTTGTGCAGGACTCGGCCCGTGTAACGAATCGGCCAGGGCTTCTCCCGCACGATGTCGAAGGCGCTCTGCCTGATCGTGTCGTCCCCACTCGCCCCGAGGGCACGGTGCTGGGCCGCACGGGGAATCGCCGCCTCCTCCGCCGCCCAGAACCTGGTCCCGACGAGGGCACCGTCCGCTCCGAGCGCGAGCGCCGCCGCAAGGCCTCGGCCGTCGCCGATTCCACCGGCCGCCAGCAGCATCACATCCGGGGCCTCCCGCCGGAGAAAGTCGGCGATCTCCGGCACCAGAGTGAACGTCGATCGGGTTCCTGTTCCATGGCCACCCGCCTCCCCTCCTTGAGCAGCTATGACGCTCGCACCTACCGCCACCGCGCGGCGCGCTTGTTCGAGATCGTGCACCTGGCAGATCAGCGGGATTCCCGCGGCACGAATCGCAGGCGCATGCGGTGCCGGGTCGCTGAAGGAGAGGAATATGGCCGCCGGCCGGTAGCCGATCGTCTTCTCGAGGAGTTGCGGTTGCTGCGCCATGGACCAGGTGATGAAGCCACAGCCGACCGCGTCGGTCGTCACGCGGTCGAACTGATCGTGCAGCCAGGACTCGCCGCCGTATCCGCCGCCGATCAATCCCAGCCCACCTGCCTCGGCCACGGCAGAAGCCAATCTCCAATCGGAGACGTAGTCCATCGGTGCAAGGACGATGGGGTGTTCGATTCCGAATTTCTCGGTCAGACGGTTCTGCAGGCTCATGCTGGGCTCCTCCACAAATTTCCGACGTGTCGCAGTGTGTCCCACGTGCTGCACGTCACACCGGACGGCTTTGCGACAACGCTAGAACCCGGCCGAACAGCGGTCCAACAGTTTGTACCGATGCCTGCGTTCTCCAGAACAGAACGCTCGCGCGCCCCGCTGGACTCGTGAAATTCTCTGTCCTGCAATGCACTAGACCACGGACCACTCGAGCAACCGAATGGCCGGGCACGTCGGAACCTTGACCGTCGATGTCCGGGCCTGGGGCCGCCCGGCCCTGCCGTGCGTGGCAGGCGCGGTGGATCGACGCGACACCCGCCCGGACGGCACGGTGCTCGACTTACTGGACACCTGCCGTGCCGCTGATGCCGTCCATCGGAGGGTCCATCGTGCCGATGGCATTGGAGCAGATCGAATACCTGGCCACCGCACCCGACCTCGACCTCGACCTGGACCTGGACTGAAACCGAGGACCGGGATTCGCACGTGCCGCCGTCGATGGCACTGCGAGCGGTCACCAGACAGTCGCTTCACCACCGTCCCCCGCGGCCACCGTGCCCGGGAGGTACGCGTGGGGGTCCGTAATCGACAGCCGCGCAGCATTCCCGATACAGGTACTGACTCGATTGCCTCGGACGAGGTCCGAACGCTAATCGGCGACCAACTGCGCCCTCCCGGAAGTCCGCCCGATGCCTTGTTCTCGCTGCCGTCCGATGACATACCGGCCAGGGGCGATGCCGGTGGCTCCGTGCTCGGGGTGGATGAGGTAAGCCGTCGCTCGGCTGTCGAGGATACCGAGCGCGAGACGCCTGGGGTCGTTGACGGGCGTCGACCAAGTGCAACCCCCTTCGTCAGCGACCAGGCTGTGTGGATTCCCGCCCGCAGCACTACGCAGCAACTCCACTCCTGAGAGCGGTACGTTCTCGGACCGTGTCCACGGGGCGGACGTGACGGTGTCGGCGAGAAGCGAATACGGGATCACGATGAGATCTCCCTGTGCCTGCAGACCGTCGACGACGGGTATGGACACTTCCTGGGCGAGATAGTCGAACACATCGAGGCCGGTGAGGGCAGTGAGAGCGGACAAGGTCATGGTTGCATTCATGCGAGTCACCTTCGAGTTCAGGGAGTCAGGTTTCGGTCTTGTTCAGGTGCGACGAACGAGGCGGGCGTAGTCGTCGCCGCCGAGGCCGTAGGTCCAGCCCGCGGCGTCCAGTGCGGATGAGATCCATGTGGGCACGTGAAGCCCGTATTGTCGCCGATGTCCGTCGCGTTCGGGAGAACCGTTGATCGCGAGCAGGATACGGCCAGTGCGCCCCCAGCCGTCCGGGGTCGCGTAGAGCCGCAGGGTGCCACCGGCATTGCCGGGATCGTCGGCTTGGTCGACCAGCGCGAGGTCGGCCGCATCGATGTAGGTGTCCCCGATGCGCTCGATCGCGCATCGGCGAATCTCGACATTGCGTTCGCGCGCGATGCGTTCGGCAGTCGGGTCGCGGACGACCCAGTCCGGGACGATGGTTCCGTGCTGAACGAACACTGCATCGCCGTCTTGGAATTCGAGTGCCGGGGAATCCGAGTGGTGCAGCCGGTGTTCGTTGTGCACACGGCCCGGTATGGGCTCGGAATGAAGGGTGGTGGGACGCTCTGCCATGACACATACGTCGTCGAACGCCCACCACCATCCGGTGGCGCCAGTCAACGCGATGTTGGCGTCGAGTAGTGCGTCGTCGTGGGAGTGGAATTTCGCGAGGCCGAGCCGACGGTACGTGTCGTAGTAGGCGACTCGGTGGGCTTCTTGTTGTCCGTACCAGGTGACACCGAGAACAGCTGGAGGCAGAAGCGTCCGTATCGCAGCTGCAACCCCGTCGAAAAGCGTGGTGTGCAGCGAATCCCAGACGGTAGCTCGGATGATCCGATCGGGGCTGATGCCGACGCGGGCGGCATCCTCAGGCGGCTTCACCCGTGCGGTCTCGACCGCCCGGCGTTCGTTCGGCCAGTCGGATACCCTCCGCTTGATGCGTGCGTCCATGCGTTTACGTGATTCCGACAGCATGGTTGCGATACCGGCGGTAGCGCCATGGATTCCGTCGCCCTCGAGCGACATCGGCATCGACAGGCCTTCGGCGGCGATCAGGTTCGATCCGGCTGAGGGAGACGGAACCCAGACGAACTCCGGCTCGCGAGATTTTGATTGTCGATACAGCTGCGCGACAGCCGATTCCGCAGTGGTGCGATCGGAGGGGTGTGCGCACAGCCCGTGCCTGAGCCATGCATCGCGCACAGCCTCGACCACGAGAATGTAGTCGGAGAAGGGATCAGCGTTCTGAGTGAATTCCGCTCGGGGTCGAGCCGCCGAGCGAAACGGTGCGGCGCTCACGCGACGGTGGCGGTGTCCGCCTTTCCGGTAGTCATAGTTCTAGAGCCTGACACGAGGACGCGGCGAGCGCAAGGCCCGTCACCGACCCGCCCAAGAGAGATTGCTGGTGTCGATCACGCTCGCACATCGGGCGACCTTCGATCCGCGCCGAGGACAGTGCTCGTGCCCGGGCGTCGGACGCCGCGTGGGCGATCCTCGATGCGTGACCCCTTCCTCATGGAACATTCCAGGTACCCGCGCCGGGCAGTGCGGTGAGGACACGAGACGTTGCACATTCACGTACTCCACCGAATCGGACATCCGCACTGCTGCTTCGGGTAGGACTCGATACTCTGGGCCCGGAAGGACGTGCCGTCGCAAGTCGAATTCGCCGTCCTTGACGCACGGCGCGGTAACGCCTCACGCCACATGTGTGTCGCGCAGGTTCGCGGCCTCCTCCAGGAGGTCGGGGTCGGCGGTCCGTTCGCGGACCACGCCGATTTCGGCGAGGATCGCTGCCCGGACCTGTTCGAGCGTGACGGCCGGGTTCAGGTCCGTCAGGGACGCCGCGGTGCCGGGGTCGAACTCCAACTCGAGGGCGGCATTGACATCGGTGAGCACCGCCCGCACCGGGTCGGAATCGGAGACCACCAGTTCGAAGCCGAAGAGCCACGCCCCGGCAACGATTCGCTGCGCAGTTCCTGCCAGCTTGACGCGGCCCGCGCCGTTCACCGTCCAATCACCGGGGCAATACTCACCGGGCACCGGTCCGATGCGAGCGTCGACACCCAGCTTCCTCAGCACGTCGACGAGCCTCGGGGTGATGCGCTCGAAGCGGGGGCGCGCCCCGACCATGCCCTCAGTGTCCCGGGAGAACATCTCCACGACGAGGGTCTGCTCGTGGTAGGCCGCCGCCCGACCGCCGGCTCCTCGGACGACGGGGGTGAATCCGTGTCGCCGCGCCGCCGCGGCGGCCGCCGGAAACTGCGGTCGAACAGCGTCCAGTCGCCCGAACGACAGCGTCCGCGCAGGACTGTAGACACGGATCAGCGCAGGGGCATTCGGCTCTCGCGCGGTCCGGCGCAGAAGTGCCGTGGCGAGCGCCGCATCCAACACGGGATCGTCCGGGAAGTGCGTTGTCAGCAAATGCTCGATCGTCATACTCTTCCCGTCGGTCCGCTCCGAATACCTCACGGCCACGACGTCATCGCCGCAACCGGCACGCCAGTACAGTGTCGCCGAGGTGGACGAAAAGAGCACCCTCATCGGCCGCGAGGCCGGGCGGGTGTCGTGTTGTCGTGACGACCCACCCCGCCCGGCCGAGTATCGGAACGCAGGAATGTCGCTGCCGTGTGCGGATTTACGACCCTACGGCAGTTCGCGCAACCTCCTCGATACCGGCGGCGTCGAGCTTGTAGTGCCGGTACAGGTGGGTCGGCGGTCCGATCAGCGCGTATTCGTCCTTCACTCCGTGTCGGACGACACGAGTGCCGTACCCGTACTCGGCGACGACCTCCGCGACCGCTCCCCCGAGCCCGCCGATGACATTGTGTTCCTCCACGGTGAGGACTATGCGGGACCGCTGTGCGGCGCGGGCGACGGCTTCAGCGTCGAGGGGCTTGACGGTGTGCATGTCGACGACTCCGGTGGAGATACCGCCGGAGTTCAGAGCCTGCGCCGCCTCGAGAGCGGGATGCACCATCGACCCCGTGGCGATGATCGTCAGGTCGGTGCCGGTGCCGTGTTCGATGGCGGTGCCGATGGTGAAGGGGTGAGTGCCGTCGGCGTAGACGTCCGGATCCTGACCACGGCCGATCCGGAAATAGATCGGTGCCGGATGATCGACGGCGGCGCGGAGCGCCGCCCCGAGCTGAGCGGTGTCAGCGGGGGCGATGACCGTGAGCCCGGGGATGCTGCGCGTGATGGCGAGGTCCTCGGTGGCGTGGTGCGAGGTGCCGTAGAACCCGAGCGTGATACCGGCGTGATGGCCGATGAGCCGGACGGGCTGCTTGGTGTACGCGATGTCGGTGCGGATCTGCTCGCAGGCCAGGTAGGCCATGAACGACGCGAAGGTGGCGACGTACGGCTGGAGCCCAGTGGTCGCGAGTCCTGCGGCGGTGGAAACCATGTGCTGTTCGGAGATTCCGAACTGGACGTAGCGGTCGGGGTGCCGCTCCTGGAACGCGACCAGGCCGTTCGAATACTTGAGATCGGCGGTTCCGGCGACGATGGGATGACCCTCGTCCACCAGATCGGCCAACGTGTCGGCGAGTATATGGAAGCCGGGGGCCCGCTCGATCAGGGTAAGCAGGTGCCAGGACTCGGCCTGCAGGCCGGGTGCGACGCTCATCGGTTGTTCCTCAGTTCTTCGATCGCGTTGATTTCGTCTTGTTCTGCCAGCCAGCCGAGATGCCAGCCGAATTCGGATTCCATATAGGAGATGCCCTTGCCCTTGACGGTGTTCGCGATGATCACCGCCGGGCGTGTTCGTTCGGGGTCCTCGACGATCGCGCGGAAGGTCGCGAGCAGTGCACGGACGTCGTGTCCGTCGACCTCGTGCGCGTCCCATCCGAAGGCGCGCCATTTGTCGCCGAGCGGCTCGATGTTCGTCACGGTGTCGATGCGGCCGTCGAGGGAGTGGTCGTTGCGGTCGACGATCGCGATCAGGTTCGCGACGTCGTGGTGGGCCGCACCGAGCGCGGCTTCCCAGATCTGCCCTTCGTGCAGTTCGCCGTCTCCGAGGAGGACGAAGACGTTGGACGGGCGGCCCTGCAGACGTGTGCCGAGCGCGATTCCGGTGCCGGTGGACAAGGCATGCCCGAGCGATCCGCTGCTGAAATCGATGCCGGGGATACGGGTCATGTCGGGGTGGTCGCCGAACGCGTTGCCGAGGCGGGTGTACTCGTCGAGCTCGGCGGGGTCGAAGAATCCCCAATCCGCCAGGAGCGGATAGAGCGTGGCCGCGGCGTGGCCCTTCCCGAACAGGAAACGGTCGCGGTCGGGCCAATCCGGTTCGCCTTTCCGAAGCCGCATGACGCCGTAGTACAAGGTCGCGAGGATCTCGGCGCAGGAGAACCCGGAGGCGTAATGGCCGGTCTTGGCGATGGAGATGAGGCGGACGGTTTCGAGGCGTGCGAACAGCGCGCGTTCGGAGATCAGGTCGACGAGCTCGTCGTCGTGGTCGGTGACCGGTGGGGTTGGTGTCAGCATGGACGAAAAGTACCAACTGTCGGACGCTATGTCCATAGAGCAATAAAACTATTTGATGGACTGTTTGTCCACTGAGCGATAATCTGGACGTATGGCAAATGACGGAAGTTTGATGTTGGTACGCAAGGTCGCGGAGTTGCTCGACTTCCTGGCCAAGGGGGAGGCAACCGCCACCGAAATCGCGGAAGCGATAAACGAGCCGCGCAGCTCGATGTACCGCCTGCTGGCGAGCTTGCAAGAGGAAGACCTCGTGGAGGCGGGATCGCGGCGCGGCAAGTTCCGCCTCGGGTTCAAGTTGGTGTCACTCGGTTCGGCAGTGGTCGAACGGTTCGACGAGCGCCAGTTCGCACAGCCGGTCATGGAACGGCTGCACGCACTCACCGGCGAGACGGTATTCCTCTGCGTTCCCCGCGGCGACCAGGCAGTCTGCATCGAACGCCTCGACGGCAAACGCGTGCAGTCGCTGGCCCTGCGGCTGGGCGGGTCCCTGCCGATGCACACTGGTGCCGCCTCCCGCGCCATCCTGGCATTCCGAGATGAGAGCGAGTGGGAGGCCTATATCGCCCGCAACACGCCGCTGACACGACTGACGCCCTCCACCCCCGCCGAGCCATCCGAATTGCGGGCACTTCTGCGGCGCACCCGCGACGAGGGGATCGCGATCAGCGACCAGGACGTGACGGTCGGCGTGGCCGCGATCGGCGTCCCGATCATCGACTACCAGGGCCGGGTCCGGGCCGCACTGTCGATCAGCGGCGTTCGCGAATCCATCCTCGGAGCCGATAGCGACCGCTGGAAGGCGGAGGTGATCAGCGGCGGACAGGAGATTTCTCGTGCCCTCGGCGTAGATCTCGCCGGCCAGAAGGTCGCGAACTTCGGGTAGCACCCCACCCATTCGCGTCCTCCTTGGTTAGTTTGTCCCGCCTACTAGACATGTCGTCCGTGACGTGAGACAGTGGTGAGCACCACAGTCAGTGGTTCAACTCACCAGCAGGAGGCAAGGACATGAGCGGCGAGCTTCACGACCGCGTGGTCGTGATCACCGGTGCAGGGGGCGGCATCGGCGGGGCCTGTGTTCGACACATGCTCGCAGCGGGGGCCGAGGTGGTCGGCGCCGATCTCGACGTCACCACCTCGGACCTGCCCCACGATTCCGAGCACCTACGCCTGACGAACGTCGACCTCCTCGATCCGTCCGGCGCCCAGACGATGATCGACTTCGCGCTCGACCAGTTCGGGCGCGTCGACGTCCTGGTCAACAACGCCGGTGTCGCACCGGTACGCGACAGCTTCCTGACGACGTCCGACGACGACTGGGCGCTCACGCTGGACCTCAATCTGATGGGCTATGTCCGGGCGTCCCGTGCGGCGATCACAGCCATGCGCCGGCACGGCGACGGCGCCCTCGTCCACATCGCATCGGAAGCGGCCCGGATGCCCAATCCCCGGCTGCCCGACTACAGCGTCTCCAAAGCTGCGATTCTGATGCTCTCGAAAGTCCTCGCCGCGGAGTTCACCTCCGAAGGCATCCGATCGAACGTCGTGTCGCCGGCGTTCATCCGATCTCCGATCTACGACCGGCCCGGCGGTATCGCCGATTCGCTGGCGGCCGAATTCGGCGTCGACAAAGAGACTGCGCTCGCCAAATACGTTGAACTGAACAAGATCCCGGTTGGACGGCTGGGAACCGTGGACGAGGTGGCGGGCATCGTCGTCTATCTCGCGTCCACCCGCGCAAGTTTCGTGTCGGGGGCGAATTTCTGCATCGACGGCGGCGTCACGCCCGTCGTCTGACCGATCCAGACCAGCAAGAAGGAACAGCCAGATGTCAGTTCTCGATAGAACCTGTCCGCGTGCGAAAACGCCGTCGAAGATCGCCGCTGCCCTGGGTACCGCGCTGATAGCGGCCGGCACCATGACGGCGTGCGCGTCCGGCGCGGGTGCCGGAGACGACGGCAGGACCACGATCGGCGTCACCCTCAACGCGGCGTCGAACCCCTTCTTCCTCGCGGAAGGCCAGGCGATCGAAACGGCCGCCGCCGAGAAGCGCGTGGAAGTGTCCGTCCAGTACGCCAATGCCGACGTCGCCGTGCAAAGCGACCAGATCGATACGTTCATCCGGCAGAAGGTGGACTCGATCATCGTCGACGCCGTCGATTCCGACGGCATCGGTCCCGCCTTGCTCCGGGCGACACAGGCGAACATCCCCGTCGTCGCCGTCGATGTCACCGCGATCGGCGCCGACGCGACCGTGACCAGCGACAACGTCCAGGCAGGCCGCGAAGCGTGCACGTATCTCGTCGAGCAACTCGGCGGATCCGGCAAAGTGGCCATCGTCGACGGGGCCGCCGTATCCGCGATCTCGGACCGCATGCAGGGTTGCCAGGAAGCGTTCGACGCACACCCGGATGTCGAGGTCGTTGCCACTCAGCGCGCAGATCTCACCCGAGACAAGGCCATGAACGTCGCGAGCACCATCCTCACCGCGAACCCCGACGTGGACGGCTTCTTCGGCGTCAATGATCCCACCGCGATCGGAATCTCCCTCGCTGCACAGCAAAAGGGTGTCGACGTGAAGGTCGTCGGAGTGGACGGCGCGAAACAACTGACCGACCTCCTCGGCAAGAGTTCCATCATCGCCACCTCGGGGCAGGACCCCGCCCAGCTCGGCCGCTCGGGACTCGACACCGCCGTTCGTCTCGCCGGCGGCGAGAAAGTCGACAGCGCACCGACATTGATTCCTACCGTCCTCGTCACCGCCGACACCATCACTGCCTACAACACCTGGGGATGAACCATGGGTACGCTCACGAAGGTCCCCGCAGCGCATCTCGAAGGCATCACGAAGTCCTTCAACGGCAACTCGGTGCTGCGCGGGGTGTCATTGTCCTTGCATTCCGGATCGGTCTCCGTCCTCGCCGGTGAGAACGGTGCAGGAAAATCGACCCTGATCAAGGTGCTGACCGGAATCTACCAACCGGACTCGGGAACGATCCACATCGCCGGCGCCCCAGCGCACTTCAGCGGCCCGGGCGACGCGCGCGCACACGGACTCACGGTCATCCATCAAGAGCTCAGTGTCGTTCCCGAACTCACCGTCGCCGAGAACATGGTGCTCGGCCGCGAGCCACGGCACCGCCTGGGTCGATTGGACCGCGGTGCCGCCCGCCGACTCGCGGTCGCGGCCCTGGCCCGGGTGGGATCGGCTATCCGGCCCGAAACCTATGTGGCCGAACTCAGTACGGGTCAGCAACAGTTGGTCGAGATCGCCCGCGCCCTGTCCGAGGAGCCCCGGATCCTCGTTCTGGACGAACCGACCGCCGCACTCTCTCAGGACGAGGCCGACAACCTGCTCCGCCTGGTCGCCGAACTCAAGGCGCACGGTCTGGCCATGCTGTACATCAGTCACCGGATGGCGGAAATCGACCGCATCGCCGATCACGTCACCGTCCTCCGCGACGGCGTCGTCGCCGACTCGATGGCCCGAGCGGACATGACCCCGGACCGGATCGTCACGTCGATGGTGGGCAGACCGGTCGAAACGATGTACCAGCACCGGCGAGCCACGACATGCACCGACGTCCGCCTCCAGGTCAGCGATCTCTCCTCCGACAGAGTGCAACCGTGCTCGATCGAGGTCCGCGCGGGCGAGGTCGTCGGATTGGCCGGCATCGTCGGCGCGGGCCGAAGTGAACTGTGCCGCCTGGTGGCAGGCTTCGACAAAGCCGCGGCCGGCCGCGTCGAGGTCGACGAACGACACGTCGACCTCGGCAACCCCCGCTCGACGGCTGCAGCCGGGATCGTGATGCTCCCGGAGAGCCGTAAAGAACAAGGCTTGTTCCTCGACATGTCGATCGCCGACAACGTCTGCCTCGGTACTACGTTCGGCCGCAACCGTTTCGGCCGGACCTCACCGGCAGCGTTGAAGCGCGCGGCCACTCGATACACCGAGCAGATGCGCGTCAAGACCACCGGCGTCGACCAGCGCGTCGGGGACCTCTCCGGCGGCAATCAGCAGAAGGTCCTGCTCGCACGCTGTCTCGCCAAACAACCGTCGGTACTCATCCTCGACGAACCCACCCGCGGCGTCGACATCGGAGCCAAGGCCGACATCTACGCACTCATCAACGAGGTCGCATCGAAAGGCGTTGCAATACTGTTGATCTCCTCCGAGCTTCCGGAGGTCATCGGGCTCTCCGACCGCATCCTCGTCATGCGCGAAGGCGAGATCGTCGCCGAGGTCTCCGGCGACGGCATGACCGAGGAAGACATCATCCGGCACGCCACCGGAAGCGCGACTGCCCCTCCATCGCTCACCGAGGTAACCTCATGACCACCCGACTTCCCTCCCCCACCCTGCCGGCGGCGCCGCACCCGCGCTCGAACGGCATCCGCCACCACGTCGCCGCACTCGCCGATCGGCTCGGTGTGGCACTTGCGCTCATCGTGCTGATCGTCGTGTTCTCCGCGGTCGCACCGTATTTCCTGTCGGTGGACAACCTTTTCGACGTCGCCCGGCAGATCTCCGTGACCGCCATACTCGGTGCGGGACTGACCTTCGTCATCATGACCGGAGGCATCGACCTGTCCGTCGGTTCGGCGGTGGGCGTGACCGCATTCGTCGCCGTCGCTCTCTCCATCAACGGCGCTCCCGCCCCGGTCGCCCTGCTCGGTGCGCTGGCCGCCGGCCTGATCATCGGATTGATCAACGGTGTGCTGGTGGCCGGGCTCGGGCTGGCGTCGTTCATCGTCACCCTCGCCGCGCTGACGTACCTACGCGGAGTGACCTACGTCGGTACGGGCGGCAAGACCCTGTTCTCGACGGACCTCGGCTACGCCGTCCTCGGCCACGGCTCCCTTCTCGGCGTGCCGATTCCGGTGCTCGTCATGGCCGCGGTCTTCGCGGGCGGGTGGTATCTGCTCAATCGCACCGTCTTCGGACGCTGGGTTCGCGCAGTCGGCGGCAATGCCGAAGCCGCCCGGCTGGCCGGCATCCCCGTCCGGCGAGTGCTCACCACCGTGTACGTGATCTCCGGCCTCTGCGCCGCCGTGGGCGGAATCATCGCATCGGCCCGTCTGCAGAGCGCGGTGCCGGACCTCGGCGCCGGATACGAATTGTCCGCGATCGCTGCCGTGGTCCTCGGCGGGACGTCACTGATGGGTGGGCGAGGCTCGTTGATCGGCACCTTGGTGGGTGCGGCGATCATCGGGGTTCTCGTCAACGGTATGACGCTGCTCGACGTCTCGACGTTCTACCAGCAGATCATCCAGGGCGCGGTCATCGTGCTCGCGGTGGCGCTGGACCGGCTGCGCATGAAGTCCTCGGGGGCGCAGCATGCTTGACACACGACCAAAGGAAACCATGACGTACGAAACCATGAAACCCGATGCCGCACTGGCAAAAGTGCCCACCGATCTGTTCATCGGAGGCAGGTGGGTGTCACCCGGTACGGGTCAGACCATCGCGGTGGAGAACCCCGCCACCGGCGACGTGATCGCCGAGATCGCCGACGGCGGGCTCGCCGACATGGCCGCCGCTGTCGACGCCGCCGCGGCCGCCCAACGAGACTGGGCACGCACCGCTCCCCGGGTGCGCTCGGACATCCTGCGCCGCGCCTACACGCTCATGCTCGAGCGATCCGACTACCTCGCCACCCTGACCACGCTCGAGATGGGTAAGCCCTACGCCCAGGCCCAGGCCGAGGTGACGTACGCAGCCGAATACCTGCGCTGGTACTCCGAGGAAGCGGTGCGCATCGGCGGCCGCTACACCCCCACCGAATCGGGGGTCGGCAGGATCGTCACGATGGCCCAGCCCGTCGGTCCGTGCCTGTTCGTCACACCGTGGAACTTTCCCCTGGCGATGGGCACCCGCAAGATCGGCCCCGCGCTGGCGGCAGGCTGCACCTGCATCGTCAAACCGGCGAAGCAGACTCCGCTGAGCATGCTGGCGACGGCGTCGATCCTCGAGGAAGCCGGTGTTCCCCCCGGAGTGGTCAACATCGTGCCCAGCAGTGATTCGACCCGAATCGTGGCCGCGGCGATGAATGATCCACGGCTGCGGAAGATCTCGTTCACCGGCTCGACCGAGGTAGGACAGTCACTGGTCCGGCAATCGGCCGACCAGTTGCTGCGCGTGTCGCTCGAACTCGGAGGCAACGCCCCGTTCATCGTCTTCGACGATGCGGACATCGGCTCGGCTGTGGACGCCGCGATACAGGCGAAACTGCGCAACAACGGGGAAGCCTGCACCAGCGCCAACCGCCTGTACGTCCATTCCTCGATCGCCGGCGAGTTCGCTGCCGAACTCGCCGAACGGTTCTCCGCGCTGACCATCGGCCCGGGCATGGACCCCCGCACCGACATCGGCCCGCTCATCGACGACAAGCAGCGGCGCCAGGTGCAGAGGCTGGTCGACGACGCCGTCGCCAAGGGCGCACGCGTCGAGACGGGCGGGCACGCCCTCGACCGCCCGGGCTGCTTCTTCGCGCCCACTGTCCTCACCGACGTGCCCGGTGACGCGCTCCTGATCCAGGAGGAGATCTTCGGGCCCGTCGCGCCGATCATCTCCTTCGACGACGAAACCGCGGTTCTCGAATCCGCGAACTCGAGTCGGTACGGGCTCGCGGCCTATGTGTTCACCCGCGACCTGGACCGCGCGTTCCGCGCCGCCGAACAACTCGACAGCGGAATGGTCGCGATCAACCAGGGAACGGTGTCGAACGCGGCAGCACCCTTCGGCGGTGTCAAACATTCCGGCTACGGGCGGGAAGGCGGCCCGGAAGGCCTCGCCGAATACCTCGAGACGAAGTACGTCGCACTGGGCGCGGGCACCGCACCCACGAGCACCGGAGGCATCGCATGAGCGACGGAAAGACTCTGGTCGTCGGCGCCCACGGAGTGATCGGCAGCGCAGTGGTACGCACGCTGACCGACGAGGGCAGGGACGTGGTTACGGTGGCACGCCGCGGCCCGGTCGAGCTGCCGGGCAGGACGACAGCCGCCGACCACATCCAGGTCGATCTCCTCGACGGCGCGGCCACCTCGGCTGCCTTGGCCGGCCGTTCCGACATCGACACGATCGTCTACGCCGCGTACGCCGAACGTGAGTCGATGGCGGCCACCGTCGCACCGAACGTCGCGATGCTTCGGCACGTGCTCGAGGCGGTCGGCGGGTCACCCTCCACCCTTCGGCACGTCGTTCTGATCGGCGGTGGAAAGTCGTACGGCGAGCACCTCGGCTTCTACAAGACACCCGCCAAGGAGACCGACCCCCGCCACCTCGGTCCCATCTTCTACAACGACCAGGAGGACCTGCTCTTCGCCGACGCCCGGCAGCACGGGTACACCTGGACCGTCCTCCGACCGGATGCAGTGCTGGGGGTGAGCATCGGATCACCGATGAACATGCTGACCGGTGTCGGCGTCTACGCAACCCTGTGCCGACATCAAGGTCTGCCCCTGCGCTTCCCCGGCACGCCGAAAGCCTGGACGGCGCTGCACCAGGCAACGGACAGTGGCGTCGTGGGCGCAGCTGTGCACTGGGCACTCGAGGCCGAAACCGCGCGCGGAGAGGTCTTCAACGTCACCAACGGTGACAACTTCCGCTGGCAGCATCTGTGGTCGGACATCGCCGGCTTCTTCGGCATGGACGTCGCACCGATGCAGCCGATGACGCTCGCCGAGCAGATGGCGGACAAATCCGCACTCTGGGACGACGTCGTGGCCCGGCACCAGCTACGTCCGCTGCCGCTGTCCGCAGTGGCAGCCTGGCCGTTCGTCGACGGATGGTTCGCCATGGAGTCCGACATGGTGCAGAGCACGATCAAGATCCGCCAGGCCGGCTTCACCGCGTGCATCGACACCCACGAGAGCTTCGTCGCCAACCTCGAGCAGCTCCAGCATCTTCGCCTGATTCCGTAACCCATTTACACTTTCGACAGGACTACATCATGACCACCACTTTCAGTGACACCGATCTTCGAACCGACGCGCAGGCGTGGCTCGACGGATTCTCCCGGTTCCTCACCGCCGAACTCGCGCCCACCGCTGTCTTCGCCCCGCAGTCCTACTGGCGCGACGTGCTGGCATTCACCGGGGATCTGCGCACGTTCAGCGACGAGATTCCCGCGGAGTTGCTCCGCCGCCAGAAGCTCACGAAGGCGACGAACATCCGGATCGCCGAAAACCGGACGCCTCCCCGTCTGGTGGAGCGGGCGGGTATCCCCTGCCTGGAGGTCATCTTCGAGTTCGACACCCTCGCCGGGTCCGCGGTCGGGGTCGCACGGCTGGTCGACGTGCCGGAACGCGGTCTGCTCGTACGCTCCCTGTTCACAACGCTCGACCAGCTGGCCGACCACCCCGAACGCACCGGCGAGCACCGGCCCGTCGGACAGGCGGACTCGTCCAAGTTCGGTGGCCCCAACTGGCTGGACCGCCGTGTCGCCGCGCAAGCCTACGAGAGCCGCGACCCCGACGTGCTGATCGTCGGCGGTGGCCAGTCGGGACTGACCCTCGCGGCCCGGCTCGGACAGCTCGACGTCGATGCCCTCGTCGTGGACACCCATGCGCGGCCCGGCGACAACTGGCGCACCCGATACCACGCCCTGACCCTGCACAACGCGGTGTGGCTCAACGACCTCCCGTACATGCCCTTCCCCGCAACGTGGCCGCAGTTCGTTCCCAAGGACAAGCTCGCCGGGTGGTTCGAGGCGTACGTCGAGGCCATGGAAATCAACTTCTGGGGTGCCACCGCCTTCATCGGCGGAGACTACGACGAACAGTCGCAGTCCTGGGTTGCGCGGGTTCGTCGCGGCGACGGCACCGTTCGCACCCTGCGCCCCAAGCACGTCGTGATCGCGACGGGTGTCAGCGGCATCCCGTACGTCCCGGAGCTACCCGGACTTTCTCAGTTCGCCGGTCGCACGCTGCACTCGAGCGAATACGACGACGCCGGCGAATTCGCGGGTCAGCGAGTCGTCATCGTCGGAACCGGGAACAGTGCCCACGATGTCGCCCAGGACCTGCATGCTCACGGTATCGACGTGACGATGGTGCAGCGCAGTTCGACCACCATCGTGAGCGTCGACCCCTCGGCCGCGGCGGCGGATGCGTCGTACCTGACTGCACCGACCCTCGAGGACTGCGACCTCCTCTCGATGGCGACGGTCTATCCCGACCTCTACACCGGCAGCCAGATGATCACCGCAACGATGAAGGAACTCGACAAGGACCTGATCGCCGCCCTCAATCGCATCGGTTTCCGAACCGATTACGGCGAAGAGGACACCGGCCAGCAAATGAAGTTCATGCGCCGCGGCGGCGGCTACTACCTCAACGTCGGCTGTTCGGATCTGCTGATCTCCGGGCAGGTCGGGCTGGTCCAGTACGCCGACACGGCAGGCTTCGTCGCCGACGGTGTGAGTTTGACCAACGGTGACGTCGTCGAGGCCGACGCCGTCATCCTGGCGACCGGATACCAGACCCAGCAAGAGGGTGTCCGCGCGCTGCTCGGCGACGAGATCGCCGACACGGTCGGCCCCATCTGGGGATACGACGACGAGGGCGAGGTCCGCAACACGTGGAGGCGGACCGCACAACCCGGACTGTGGTTCTCCGCCGGCAACTTCCAGCTGTGCCGGATCTACTCCAAGGTCCTGGCCATGCAGATCCGCACCGAACTCGACAACGGCTGACTCCGACCGGCCCGGGCGCGATATCGGTGCGACGATGACGGGGAGGTCGTCTCGAAGTGCGGCTGAAGTAGTCCACGCGGGATCGGGTTTCGCGGATATCTCCGCGGCGGCTCTCTCCGGAGCCCTACCCTGGACACGCCGGAATGCACTCCCCTGGATGCCTGCGCACAGTGTGCGGGGCCAGCGCGCCGAGAGGTCGTCACGATGCTGCTCAGATCGAGTGTGGTCGTCTTGTCCTGTGCCGTCGCCGCGGTACTGTCCACGTCTCCGGCCCAGGCCACGCCGTCTTCGGGTGTGACCGCGCAGGTTCTGTTCGAGACGACGATTCCGGCGGTCGCGGGCAGTTCGGCGGGCACGGATCTCACGCTGCGGCGCATCGAGATCGCCCCCGGCGGCACGACGGGATGGCACTACCACGACGGTCCGGTGTACGCGTTCGTCGAATCGGGTGTGCTGTCCCGCACTCTGCAGGACTGCACGGAAGCGGTGACGACAGCCGGTCAGGCGATCACCGAGGACCACGGAAGCGATCACGTCCACGAGGGCTCGAATCTGGGCACCGAACCGCTGGTGTTGCTCGCGTTCTACACGGAACCGGAGGGCAAGCCCCTGTCCGAGGACGCGCCGGCGCCGGCCTGCTGACGGGTCACCGCGCCCACGTCCTCATCGTGTGACCGAGTCGATCCACTCGACTGCTCCCGCGACGTCGTCCACCGTTGCTGTTGCCGACGGCAACGGTGGACGGCGAATCATCAGCACAGGCACGCTCAGTGCGCGGGCTGCGTCGAGTTTCGCGTCGGTCTGACCGCCGCCACTGTTCTTGGTGACCAGGACGTCGATGCGGTGCTCGCGCATCAGTGCGATCTCGTCGGCCACCGCGAACGGCCCGCGGGCGAGCAGCAGTGTCGACTGCGGTGGCGTCGCCACGTCGGGTGGATCGATCGCGCGGATCAGAAACCACAGTGCGTGCAGGCCGGCGAACGCGTCAACACCCTGCCTGCCGATGGTGAGGAAGACTCTCGTTCCCAGGTCGGGCAGCAGGGCGGCCGCGTCGGCGAGGTCGGCGGCGCTGTGCCAGCGTTCGCCGGGACGTGGAGACCATTCCGGGCGCCGCAGCACGACGTGCGGTATCCCGCGACGGTGCGCGGCATCGGCGGCGTTGCTCGTGATCTGCGCCGCGAACGGGTGTGTCGCGTCCACGATCGCGTCGACGGGATGCGCGCGCAGCCACTCGTCGAGTCCGTCCGCTCCCCCGAATCCGCCGATCCGCACGTCGCCGACGGGCAGGCGCGGATCGCGGACCCGGCCGGCGAGGGAGGACACGGTGTCGACCCCCGGAACGTCCGTGAGTGCGGCGGCGAGCGCTCGGGCTTCCCCGGTGCCGCCGAGGATCAGGATCCGTGCCACGCTCAGTGGGTGGTGCGCTCGCGGGTGGCGGAATACAGGTAGCTGTCCGGAAATCCTTCGGCAGCAAGCACTTTCCCGACGATCACCACGGCGGTCTTCGTGACGCCCGCGGCCTTCACCTGATCGGCGATCGTGGCCAGGGTGCCGCGGAGCACGATCTCGTCGGGACGCGACGCGAACGCGACTACGGCGGCGGGACAGTCGCGGCCGTAGTTCTCGGTGAGTTCCAGGGCGATCTGATCGATCCGGTGCGCACCGAGGTGCACCACCATCGTGGCACCGCTGCGGCCGAGGGAACGCAGGTCCTCACCCTCCGGCATCGCGGTGGACAGCGTGGACACGCGGGTCAGCACGATCGACTGCGAGACACCGGGAACGGTCAGCTCCCGCCCCAGCGACGCCGCCGCGGCGGTGAACGCGGGAACCCCGGGCACCACGGTGTACGCGACGCCTGCAGCCTCGAGCCGGCGCACCTGTTCGGCGACGGCACTGAAGATCGACGGATCACCCGAATGCAGCCGGGCGACGTCCTGACCGGCGGCGTCCGCCTCGATCAGCAGGGCGACGATCTCGTCGAGACTCAGCCGCGCCGTGTCGATCACCCTCGCACCCTCGGGGCATTCCGCCAGCAGTTCCTGCGGGACGAGACTGCCCGCGTACAGGCAGACGGGGCTCGCCGCGATGATCCGCTGCGCGCGGACCGTGACCAGGTCGGCCGCGCCGGGACCTGCTCCGATGAAGTACACCGTCATGCCGCATCACCTTTCGACTGCTTCGTCACCGACCACTGCGCAACCGGCAGTTGCGGCCGCCACGCGGTGAACCCGCCGAGCGGCTCACCGCGATACACCTGAAACTTGCGGAGCTGCCCTCCGCATTTCGAGAACCACTGCAGCAGAAGTGCTTCCGATTCCGCTGTCACCGCGTTGGCGACCATCCGGCCGCCGAGCCGAAGCCGGGACCAGCACTCCTCGAGCAGACCGTCCTGCGTGACGCCACCGCCGACGAAGATCGCGTCCGGTGTGGACAGTTCCGGCGGTACGTCCTCGAACGCTGCGGGTGCGTCACCGAACACGGGGAGAGACGGCACCCCGAGCGCTGAAGCGTTCGACTCGATCTGGTCGGCACGTGCCGCGCTGCGCTCGAAAGTCACTGCCCGGCAGAGGGGGTGGGTGCGCATCCATTCGATCGCGACCGTGCCGGACCCACCTCCCACGTCCCACAGCAGCTCCCCCGCCGCGGGGGCGAGGGCGCAGAGCGTCAGGGCGCGGATCTCGTGTTTGGTCATCTGCCCGTCGCCCGTGAACGCGACGTCGGGCAGTCCGGGCATCCGGGTCAACCGGAGGGTGCCGGAATCGGCCCGGCAGTCGATCGCGACCACGTTCAGCCGGGCCCCCGGCTCGTGCGACCAGGCCGACGCCGTGCCGTCGAGCCTCGACTCGGCGGGTCCGCCCAGTTCGCCGAGCACGGTGAGCCGCGACAGTCCGAACCCGTGTTTCGTCAGGAGTTCGGCCGCGGCGGCGGGAGTGTGCTCGTCGCGGCTCAGCACGAGCAGTCGCGTGTGATCGCCGAGTGCAGGCAGGAGAGTGTCCACGGGCCGGTTCACGAGACTGACCACGGGCGTCTCGTGCGCCGCCCAGCCCAGCCGGGCGCAGGCCAGCGTGGCCGACGACGGGTGCGAGATCACCCGCACCCGCTCCGCACCGAGGAGGTCGACGAGGGTGACGCCGATACCGTGGAACATCGGGTCTCCGCTGGCCAGGACGCACACCCGCCGGTCGTGGTGCTGTTCGAACAGGCCCGGCAGCGCGGGGACGAGCGGGGACGGCCAGGCCACCCGCAGCGCCGGCGACTCGGGAATCAGGGCGAGTTGCCGGCCCGAACCCATCACGACGTCGGCGCCCTCGATCGAGCGTCGCGCGGACGCCGACAGACCGTCCCACCCGTCGGCACCGATACCGACGACGACGATCGGGTCGGTCATCGCGGCATCCGGCGCCAGACCGCCTGCGGCAGCAACCTCATGACGAAGAACACCGGGCGCAACCGTCCCGGCACCCACACTCGGCTCGCACCGCGGTGCAGACCCCGCACGACCGCGTCCGCGACCTGTGCCGGTGTGCTCGACATCGGCGCCGGCGACATCCCCTCGGTCATCCGGCCGATCACGAAACCCGACCGCACGAGCAGGAGGGAGACGCCGCTGCCGTGGAGGGCGTCACCGAGACCCGAGGCGAACCCGTCCAGGCCCGCCTTCGCCGACCCGTACACGTAGTTGGCGCGGCGCACGCGCACACCCGCGACGGACGAGAACACCACGATCCGTCCCGACCGCTGTTCCCGGAGCAGGGTCGCGAGATGCGTGAGCACACCGACCTGCGCGACGTAGTCGGTGTGGACCACGGCAACGGCGTGCCGTGCGTCCCGCTCAGCGCGCGCCTGATCGCCGAGAATGCCGAACGCCAGCACTGCCACCGACAGCGGTCCGTGCGCGTCCACCACGGACCGCAGCAGCTTCTCGTGGCTGTCGAGGTCGTCGGCGTCGAATTCCACGCAGTCCACCACGGACGCGCCCGCGTCCAGCAGCGCCTGCCGTTCGGCGCCGAGTTCGGTGCTGCGGCGGGCGGCGAGGACGATCGTGCGGCCGGGCGCGAGGCGGGTGGCGATCTCGAGGCCGATCTCACTGCGACCACCGAGGAGGAGTACCACCCCGTCGTCGCCGGGCTTGCCGCTGTTCTTCTTCGATCCCAGGCTCACCCGTCCAGTGTCCTGGATTACCGTCGGGGCATGGACCGCACCCCCTCCACCCCGATCCGCCTGACCGACGCGGCGCTCACCTTCCTCGGCGAATACCATCTCGGGACGCTCACCACGCTCCGCAAGAACGGCACCCCGCACGTCGTCGCCGTCGGCTTCACCTGGGATCAGGAGCACGGGCTGGCGCGGGTCATCACCAACGGCTCCTCGCAGAAGGCCCTCAACGCCGAACGCGGAGGGTATGGCGCGGTGAGCCAGGTGGACGGGCCGCGCTGGATGACCCTCGAGGGCCCCGCCCGGGTGTTGACCGACCCCGAGTCCGTCGCCGACGCCGTGGCCCGCTACGCCGCCAGGTACCGCCAGCCCCGGGTGAACCCGACCCGCGTGGTCGTGGAGATCGCCGTCAGCCGCGTACTCGGCTCGGCTGCGCTGCGTCACCACTGAACCGCAACTTCCACGGGACCAGCGCGGACTCTATCTGCACGGCGAGGCTCATCTTGGACACCCCGTCGGTGCGCTCCTCGAAACGGATCGGGACCTCGGCGATGGTCATGCCGCGCTGCACCGTGCGATAGTTCATCTCCACCTGGAACGCGTACCCGTTGCTCTGCACACCGTCGACGTCGATGGCCCGCAGCGTGTCCGCGTGCCACGCCTTGAACCCCGCGGTGGCGTCCTTGACGCGCAACCGCAGGATCGCGTTGACGTAGAAGTTCGCCCACGCCGACAGCGCCTTGCGATGCCAGGGCCAGTCGCTGGCGACCGCGCCACCGGCCACGTAGCGGGAGCCGAGGACGACGGCCGCATCCGTCGTCGCCAGGGTCTCCACCATCCGCGGGATGGCTTCGGTGGGGTGCGACAGGTCGGCGTCCATCTGGATCACGATGTCCGCGCCCTCGGCGAGCGCCCGGGTCATCCCGGCGACGTAGGCCCGTCCGAGGCCGTCCTTCACGGTCCGGTGCAGGACTCCGACCGGGATCGGACCGCTCTGCGCGAGCGTATCGGCGACCTCACCTGTGCCGTCCGGCGAGTTGTCGTCGACGACCAGCACATGCAGGTTCGGAATTTCCGACGCCGCGAGAAGCTCGACGATCTTGGGCAGGTTGTCGCGTTCGTTGTAGGTCGGTACGACGACGGTTACCTTCGGGGCGACGCTTTCCATGACACCTTCGCGTGATCTGTGATCCCGACTCTCCGCAGACGTGCAGCGGCGAGTGCGGTCGTGAACAAATGGAAGATGTTACTACCCGCGCCGCACCGCCCCCGCACACTCCCGGTGCTCAGCCGGGGAGAACCGTCAGCCCGTGGGGCCGGGTGTTGACCGGCTCACAGCCGTCGGCGGTCACGATGACGATGTCCTCGATTCGTGCACCCCACTCCCCGCGGAAGTAGATGCCCGGCTCCACGCTGAACGCCATCCCCTCGGCCAGCTCGATCGCGTTACCCGACACGATGTACGGCTCCTCGTGCACCGACAACCCGATTCCGTGCCCGGTCCGGTGCACGAACACCTCGGCCAGCCCCTGCGCGGCCAGCAGGTCGCGGGCGGCCGCGTCGACCGCCTCGGCGGTGATGCCGGGACGCACCAGGTCGACGGCCGCCGCCTGCGCCTCCTCCAGTACCGCGAACTTGGCGGCCACACCCGGATCGGGCTCACCCATGCTGTACGTGCGGGTGGAGTCGGAGTTGTAGCCGGGCTCGACGGGTCCGCCGATGTCGATGACCACGACGTCACCCGATTCGACGACCCGCTCGGACACCTCGTGGTGCGGGTCGGCGCCGTGCGGCCCCGAGCCGACGATGACGAACGCCGCCTCGGTGTGTCCCTCCGCCAGGATCGCGGCGGTGATGTCCGCCGCCACCTCGGCCTCGGTGCGGCCGACCTTCAGGAACTCCGCCATCCGAGCGTGGACTCGGTCGATGGCCTGACCGGCCCGGCGCAACGCGTCGATCTCCGCGTCGTCCTTGACCATCCGCAGCTCCCGCAGCACCCCGGTGGCCAGGAGCGGCAGCGCGCCGAGCGCCTCCGACAGCGGAATCAGGTGCAGCGCAGGCATCGCATCGGTGACGGCGGTCCGGGCAGGCGACGGCAGCAGTCCCGACACCAACGAGTACGGGTCGACCCCGTCGACCCAGTCGCGGATCGTCAACCCGAGTTCGGACGCCGCCGACTCGGTGAGCGACGCCAGTTCGAGCCGCGGCACGACCACGGACGCGGTGTCGCCGTTCGCGGGAATCACCAGGCAGGTGAGCCGTTCGAACGACTCCGCGCGCGAACCCAGCAGATACCGCAGGTCGGGTCCGGGGGTGATGAGGAGGCCGTCGAGTCCGGCGTCGCGGGCCAGTGCGCCTGCGCGAGCGATCCGGTCGGCATAGATGGTGGTCGGGAAGCGAGAAGTCGATGCGCCGAGGGAACTCATGGCTTCAGGCTAAACCGGTTTGGCAGGATGAGGGTCATGACAGGGCCTCTGCTTCTCCTCGACGGTGCCAGCCTGTGGTTTCGCGCGTACTACGCGCTACCCGACTCGATCACCTCACCCGACGGTCGATCCGTCAACGCGGTGCGCGGGTTCACCGACATGGTGGCCGCACTGATCACCAAGCACCAGCCGTCCCGGCTCGCGGTGTGCCTCGACCTCGACTGGCGGCCCGCGTTCCGCGTCGAGGCCGTGCCCACCTACAAGGCGCACCGGGTCGCCGAGGACACCGGCGGGGCGGAGGAAGAGGTGCCCGACACCCTGTCGCCGCAGGTGCCGATGATCCTGGATGTCCTGGCCGCCACCGGAATCGCGACCGCCGGTGCGGAAGGCCTCGAGGCCGACGACGTTCTCGGCACCCTGGCCGCCACCGAGACCCGCGACACCACCATCGTCGTCACCGGCGACCGCGACCTCCTGCAGGTCGTCACGGACGACCCGGTGCCGGTGCGGGTGCTGTACGTGGTGCGCGGCCTCGCCAAGGCCGAACTGCTCGGGCCGGAAGAGGTCGCAGCCAAGTACGGGGTGCCCGCCGACCGGGCCGGTGAGGCCTACGCCGAACTCGCCCTGCTGCGCGGCGACTCGTCCGACGGGCTGCCGGGTGTGAAGGGAATCGGCGAGAAGACCGCGTCGAGCCTGATCATGCAATACGGATCGCTCACCGCCCTGCGGGCCGCCGCAGTCGATCCCGAATCCGACATGGCGAAGGGTGCGCGCGCGAAATTCGCCGCCGCAGCCGACTATCTCGACGCGGCACTGCCGGTGGTGCGGGTGGTGCGGAACGCGGATGTCGAACTGTCCCGCGAAGACACGCTGCCCGCCGAACCGGTCGATGCGGACCGGCTCGGCAGGCTGGCGGAGGAACTCGGAATCGAGAATTCCGTCGGCCGCCTCACGGCGGCGATGAAAAAGGTGGCCGCCGCACGGGTTCCGTGACGGCCGGGTGGGCCGAGGGCGTGTCTAACTGGGGCGGCTCACCTCGTACGTGCCCTTGTCGTCGGTGAAGGTGAGAGTGACCTGCTTCTTCTCACCGTCCACGGTGAGACTGCACGTGAAGCTGTTGCCCTTCTTCACTTCCTGATCCGCGGGGCACGTGACACCGGACACGTTCTCGGCGCCGTACGAATCGGTGACGATGCGCTCGACACCGTCCTCGGCCGCCTTCTGGTCGAGTGTGTCCGTGCCGAACACCGTGAACGCGAGCACCAGGGCGATACCCACGATCACCAGCAGAGCCACCACACCGCCGATGATCAACGGCAGCTTCGACTTCCCCGACGACGGCGGCTGCCCCCACTGCTGCTGGCCGGGGGTCGGGCCCCACTGCTGCGGCTGACCCGGTTGCTGACCCCACTGCGGCTGCTGCCCGGGCTGCTGACCCCACTGTCCCGGACCCGGCTGTCCGAGCTGACCGGGTTGCGGCTGCTGACCCCACTGCGGCTGCCCGGGCTGCTGCGGGTGCTGACCCCACTGCGGCTGCCCGGGCTGCTGAGGCTGACCCGGTGCCGGCTGTCCCCACGGCTGGGCGGGCGGCTGCTGACCGTACTGCGGCGCCCCGTACTGGCCGCCGGTCTGGTCAGGGTTACCCTGGCCCGGTTGCTGTCCCTGGGCCCATTGCCCGTTCGGGTCGTTCGGTCCGTAAGGGCCGCTCATCGTCGCCTCCCGCTCACGTGTCAAGTTTTGTACCTACCGTAACGCCCCACCATCGGATTCGGGCCCTCGGACGGCGTGCGAATCCAACCACACGGCGTCGGGTCACGCAGCATCCACGGCGACGACACCGCGGCGGATCGCCGCGACCGCACGACCTGCGGCCTTGCCGACCTCCGGATCGGGGGACGTCGACCGGACCTGTTCGAGCAGGTCGATCACCTGCCTGCACCACCGCACGAAGTCGCCGGCAGACAGCGCACGCCCCTGATCTCCTGCCGCGATCAGCGCCTCGACGAGCGAATTGTCGCTCGCCCAGTGGAAGATCGCGGCAGCGAAGCCGAGGTCCGGCTCACGGGTGGGCGGCAGTTTGTGCCGGATCTCGTCCGCCCGTAGCTCCCGCCACACCCGCACCGTCTCGTCGAGGGCGTGCCGCAATGCTCCCGGACCGCCACCTTCGACGGTGTCCCCTTCACGGCGCGATTCGAAGATCACGGCGGACACGACGGCGGCGAGCTCCGCGGGCCCGAGGCCCTTCCACACACCCTGCCGGAGGCACTCGGCCACCAAGAGGTCGCTCTCGCAATAGATTCGACTCAACCGCGTGCCGTGTTCGGTGGCGTCGGGGTGTTCGCCCGCCGAGATGTAGTCGCGCTCGGCGAGCAGCGACAGGATGCGATCGAACGTGCGCGCCAACGAGTTCGTCGTGGCAGCCACCTTCTGCCGCATCGTCTCGGTCTCGCGGGCCAGCCGGTTGTAGCGTTCACCGATCCGGCTGAGCTGCTCGCGGTCGGGCCAACTGTGGCACGGGTGCTGCCGGATGGCGCGCCGCAGCCGCGCGATCTCGGCGTCGTCGGCGCCGGCACCCGACTTCTTTCGCTTCCGGCGACCCGGCGCAACGATTCCGGTGCTGCGCAATGCCGATGCCAGATCGCGTCGCACGCGGGCGGTGTGGTGATCGAAGCGCCGCGGCAACCGCATCGATCCCAAAGACCGTGCAGGCTCGGGGAAGTCGCCGGCCGACACCCGGCCCGCCCACTTCGCCTCGGTGAGGATCAGTGGTTTCGGATCCGTCGGGTCCCGGTCCGGTTCCAGCACCACGGCCAGACCGGAGTGCCGTCCGACGGGGATCGCGATCACGTCGCCGCGCCGCAGTGCGACGAGCGAGGCGACGGCGGCGTCCCGTCGTTCGGTTCGGCCTGCCCGTTCGAGTGTCCGTTCCCGGCTGCTCAGTTCCTCCCGCAGGTGCGCGTATTCGAAGTACTCGCCGTCCTCGCCGCCCAGCCGTTCGCGGAGCGTGGTGAGCGCGGCCTCGTTACGTTCGATGCCGCGCGTCAGGCCGACCACGGACCGGTCGGCCTGGAATTGGGCGAACGACCGCTCGAGCAGGGCCCGTGATTCCGCCGCGCCCATGCGATCGACCAGGTTGATGGTCATGTTGTAGCCGGGACGGAACGAGCTGCGGAGCGGGAACGTGCGTGTGGAGGCCAGCCCGGCGACGTCCACGGGTTCCACCCCGGGCTGCCACAGGACTACCGCGTGACCCTCGATGTCGATGCCGCGACGTCCGGCCCGGCCGGTGAGCTGCGTGTACTCCCCCGGGGTGAGTTCGGCGTGGGCCTCGCCGTTGTATTTGACGAGGCGTTCGAGGACGACCGTGCGGGCGGGCATGTTGATGCCGAGCGCCAGCGTCTCGGTGGCGAACACGGCCCGGATCAGTCCCTTGACGAACAACTCCTCGACCGTCTGCCGGAACGCCGGCAGCATCCCCGCGTGGTGCGCGGCGAGGCCCCGCTCGAGCGCCTTGCGCCATTCCCAGTACCCGAGGACCTCCAGATCGGCCTTCGGCAACTCGGCGGTGTGCGCGTCGATGATGGTCCGGATCTCGGCGACCTGCTCCGGCGTCGTCAGATCGAGGCGGGACCGCAGGCACTGGGCCAGCGCGGCGTCGCACCCGGCGCGGCTGAAGATGAACGTGATCGCCGGGAGGAGTCCCTCGTCGTCGAGGCGCGAGATCACTTCCGGTCGGGGCAGCGGCCGGAAGTCGTTGGAGAACCCGCGGCCGCCACCGCGGCGTCCCCTGCCCCGCGACTCCCACGAGTCGGCCCGCTCGAGGGCCTGCCGTTGTTTGACGTGACGGACCAGATCCTGGTCGACCACCAGATCCTCGAGCGCGTCCCCGCTGCGCGCCCTCGTGTCGAACAGGTCGAACAGCCGCTTCCCGACCATGATGTGCTGCCACAGCGGGATCGGGCGGTTCTCGTCGACCACCACGGTGGTGTCGCCGCGCACCGTTTCCATCCACGCGCCGAACTCCTCGGCGTTGCTGACGGTCGCAGACAGGCTGACGAGGCGGACGTCCTCGGAAAGGTGCAGGATCACCTCTTCCCACACGGCCCCGCGGAACCGGTCCGCCAGGAAGTGCACCTCGTCCATGACGACGTGGGACAATCCGCGCAGCGCCGGGGAGTCGGCGTACAGCATGTTCCGCAGCACCTCGGTGGTCATGACGACCACCGGGGCGTCCGAGTTGATGCTCGAATCGCCGGTCAGCAGCCCGACCGTGTCCTTGCCGTACCGCCGCACCAGTTCCGCGTACTTCTGGTTGCTCAGCGCCTTGATCGGTGTGGTGTAGAAGCACTTACGCCCGGCGCCGAGCGCCAGGTGCACGGCGAATTCGCCGACCACGGTCTTTCCCGCGCCGGTCGGGGCGCAGACGAGGACGCCGTGGCCGCCCTCGAGCGCGCGGCAGGCGTTGATCTGGAAGGGGTCGAGCACGAAGCCGAGCTGCGCCGAGAACACATCGAGTTCGGTGCCGCCGGTCGTGTCACCTGTTGTCACTGCCACCCCGTCAGATTGTCACAGGGTGTCGGAGAAGTCCTGACCCGGTGTGTTGCTGCCGGTCGTGCTCGCGTCGTCGTTCTTGTTCGCAGCGCCGGACTTGCCCGACTTGCGGGACCGCCGGAACCGGCCCGCCGGCTCGGGGACCGGTGTGGCGGCGACGTCGAACGCCTCGTTCAGGTCCGTCGGCGCGGCGATCGTCGACGCCTCGTCGTCGTCGAGAGCACCCCATTCCTGTTCCGTGCGACGGGCCTTGCGGCGGTCGTTGAGGCGGGCGATCTGCACGGCGACCTCGAACAGCAGGGTCAGCGCGAACGCGAGCGCGAGCATCGAGAACGGGTCCTGCCCGGGGGTGGCGATCGCGGCGAACACGAACAGAGCGAAGATCAGGCCGCGGCGCCACGCCTTGAGCTTCGCGTAGGGCAGGATGCCGACGAAGTTCAGCGCGACGATGAGCAGCGGGATCTCGAAGCTGACACCGAAGATGATCAGCAGGTTGATGATGAACCCGAAGTATTCCGCGCCGCCGAGTGCGGTGATCTGGACGTTGTCACCGATCGTCAGCAGGAAGTGCAGGGCCTTCGCGACCACCACGTAGGCGAGGACGGCGCCCGCGATGAACAGCACCGCGCCGGACACCACGAAGCCGATCGCGTAGCGACGTTCCTTCGCGTACAGGCCGGGAGTGATGAACGCCCACAGTTGGTACAGCCAGATCGGACAGGCGAGGACGATGCCCGCCGTCAACGCAACTTTGAACCGGAGCATGAACTGCTCGAACGGTCCGGTCGCGAGGAGGCGGCACGACCCGTCGCTGGTCAGGTCGGCGCGACTCGACGCCGGCAGCGAGCAGTACGGTCCCTGCAGGAGCTCACCGAGGCTCTCGATCCCGAGAATCTGGTGGGAGTACCAGTAGAAGCCCACTGCGGTGGTGACCAGGATGGCCAGCACCGACAGGAGCAGTCGCGTCCGCAGCTCGTAGAGGTGATCGACCAACGACATCGTGCCGTCGGGATTGGTCCTCCGCTTGCTGGTGCGCGGATCGAACGGAATTCGCACTGTTGTTCGCCCTAGTCTTGGT
This sequence comes from Rhodococcus sp. LB1, assembly GCF_001583455.1. Classification (NCBI taxonomy): domain Bacteria; kingdom Bacillati; phylum Actinomycetota; class Actinomycetes; order Mycobacteriales; family Nocardiaceae; genus Rhodococcus; species Rhodococcus sp. LB1. Next base: position 58,438 of record NZ_LTCZ01000441.1, read on the forward strand.
CAGCAGGCAACCGGGGTGAAGATTCACCCCGGTTGTCAGGCGGCTCGGGCTAAGCCGACTTCGGCTCGGTGTGCTGCGGCTGCACCGGCGCCGGCGGGGTGACCGGTGCGGCCGTGGTGTCTGCCACGGGCAGCTCGGCGGGCGCGCTCTGCTGCGCGGTGGGCGCCGGCGTGCTGTTGTCGTTCTGCATCTCCTTGACCTCGCTCTTGAAGATGCGGAGCGAACGGCCGAGTCCACGAGCCGCATCGGGCAGCTTCTTGGAACCGAACAGGATGATGACGACCAGCGCGACGATGGCCCAGTGCCAGGGGCTCATGGCTCCCATGATGAAACCTCCAAAAGATCAGGTGACCCCGATGCTACCGGACATACACGGCACCAGCCCGGTCGAAACTTGCTAGTTGCGCTGCCGTTTGCCTGTCGGTTTCCTGGGTGCCCGCTGTGAGCGCAGATCGGCGAGCAGGGCGTCCCCGGACCAATGCCGGTTCCCGCCCGCCTCGGCCGCGCGGATCAGTTCGACCAGCCGCGCGTTCACAGGGGCGTCCGCACCCGACGCCGCGGCCAGCCGCACGACCTCCCCGCTGATCCAGTCCACCTCGGTGCGCCTGCCCGCTTCGAGGTCGTCCCACATCGAGGATCGCGCGTGCGGGTCGATGGCCAGCATCCGGCTGCCCGCCACCCGGAACACCCCGTCCGGGACGGTCAGCAACCGGGGAATCCACTGCGGCGGCAGCGGCGTGAGCTTGGCGACAGCGATGCCGCGGGCGGTCAGCAGGGCGAGCGCTTCCCGCTGGGCCAGGGCGACCGCGCGCCGGAACGACCGCTGCGACAACTCCTCGCGGAGCGGCAGACCGGACAGGGCGTTGACCGCGTTGTTCAGGTTGAGCAGCAGCTTCGCCCACTGCACCGAGCGGAAGTCCTCACGTGCGTGCAGCGGCAGCCCGGCGTCGTCGAACACCGCCGCGAATGCGCGCACCGCCGGATGCTGCTCGATCTCGAGGTCACCCTCGGAGCCCTGGTGGAAATGCCCGTCGCCGCGGTGCACCACGTTGAACGGCACCATCGCCGCGAGAACGACGTGCTCCGGCAGTGCCGCGCGCAGGGTGTCCGCATTGCCCAGCCCGTTCTGCGCACTGACCACCACCGTGTCGAAACCGATCGCCGACGCCAGTGCGGCACCTGCCTCCGGTGTCCCCGCCGACTTCACCGAGACCACGACGAGATCGGCCGTGGCCGCCGACTCGGGGCCGGTGGCGAAGGCGATGTCGGAGGCACCGACCCGGATATCCGCTCCGTGCAGGTCCGTCAGCCGCAACCCGTGGTCGCGGATCTCCGCCCCGACGCGCTCCCGGCCGATCAGGGTCACCTCGGCGCCGGCCGCCGCGAGCCGGCCCCCGACATAGCAGCCGATGCTGCCCGCGCCGAAGACGCTGATCCGCAGCGGACGCCCGTCGCCGCTCATGCCTCGACGGCGTCGTAGGCGGACAATGCCTCCACGGCCCGGCGGCGCACCTCGTCGACCAGTTCCGCCGGTTCGAGCACCGTGATTCCGGCACCGAACCCGAGCACGAGCCGGGCCATCCACTCGAGCGCCCCGTAACTCATGCTCGCCTCCACCGAGCCGTCGGCGGCGACCGTCCGGACGTCCATCGGGTAGTAGTCGAGCACCCAGACGCAGTCGGCGCCGATGTGCAACCGGGCCTGGGGAAGGGACGCGTCGCCGCTGAACAATTCCAGGTTGGAATCCCGCACGAGAGCCTGCGCCGGCGGTGTGGACGGCTCGTCCAGCTCGGTGGCGGCGTCGATCCGGTCGAGCCGGAACAGCCGGACCCCCTCGGCCTGCCGGCACCACGCCTGCAGGTAACTCTGATTGTCGACCAGCACGACCCGCACCGGATCCACGGTGCGCTCGGTGACGCGGTCCCGGGAGGCCGAGTAGTACGTCAGGTGGAGGGCACGCCGATGATGAAGCGCGGACCGCACCGTGGCGGCGATGGGATCCTCCGCCACGTCCTCCACCGCCTCCCGCTCCGACGCCGGCGTCACCGCCGCGCGGGCCGCCGCGGTGCCCGCGGCGTCCTCGATCTTCGCGATCGCGCTGTGCGCCGCGGACGGATCGACCATGCCCGGCATCTCCACCAGCGAACGCAGGGCAATCAGAAGCGCGGTCGCCTCGGTGGACGTCAACCGCAGCGGGCGGTCGATGCCCGCCGAGAACGTCACCTCGATGCTCTCCTCGGAGAACGAGAGGTCGATGAGGTCGCCGGGACCGTAGCCGGGCAGCCCGCACACCCACAACTGGTTGAGGTCGGACATCAGCTGTGTGGTGGTGACGCCCAGTTCGGCGGCGGCCTCGGCCGCACTCATCCCGGGGTTCGCGATGAAGTACGGCACCAGGTTGAGGAGCCGGGACAGTCTCGACGACAGCCTGTTGCTCACGACGTCCCCCCTTCCCGTGCGGCGTCCTTCAGCTTGGTCAGCACATCGTGACGTAGTTCGGGCGGATCGAGGACCAGGGCGTCCGCCCCGTGGCCCGCGACCAGCCGCGCGATCCAGTCCCGGGAGCGGACCGGGATCCCGAGCACGGTGCCGCTGCGCTCGTTCACCCGCTTCTCCTCCGCAGTGGTCGCCAGTCGGCGCAATTCCTGGGCACGGCCCTCGGCCACCCACACAGTCGCGGTGCCGGTGACCTCACCCGAACCGGTGACCCGGTCGACGATCTCCCGGAGGTCGACGCCCGCCGGTTTGTGGACGACCCCCGACGGTCCGAACTCCGTCACGTCGTCGCCGATCCGCGACAGCCGGAACGTCCGGACAGCCCCCCGGTCGACGTCGTGACCGACGAGGTACCACCGGCCGTGCGCGGTGACGACACCCCAGGGTTCGACGGTGCGCTGGGTGTACGGCTCGTTCAGGGCGCCGCGGTGCGGGAAATGCACGGCACGGCCCGCATCGACCGCGGCCAGCAGCTTGCCGAGCGCCGGTTCGGAGCCTCGGGTGCGGGCGGGCACCGCGGTGATCGGGGTGGCGGCCGAATCCGGATCCACCTGCACACCCGCCGCACGCAGCTTGAGCAGTGCCCCCTGAGCCGCGGACGTCAACTCCGGGGACTCCCACAGCTGGACCGCCACCGCGACCGCCGCGGACTCCTCCTGGCTGAGGTCGATGTCGGGGAGCTCGTACGCGTTGCGGTTGATGCGGTAGCCCTCGACCGTCGAGAAGCGCGACGCCTGCCCGGTCTCGAGCGGAACACCGAGATCCCGGAGCTCGTTCTTGTCGCGTTCGAACATGCGGCTGAACGCCTCGTCGCTCGCGGAGTCGGCGTACCCGGCAACGCTCTCGCGAATCTTCTCGGCGGTAAGGAACTGTCTGGTGGACAACAAACAGATCACCAGGTTCATCAACCGCTCGATCTTGGAAGTCGGCACGCCCGGAAGCCTAGTGGGTGAGCCCGTTACGGACTCTCACAGCGCCGCTACATCGAGGCAATCAGCCGCTCCACCCGCTCGTCGACCGACCGGAACGGGTCCTTGCACAGCACGGTCCGCTGGGCCTGGTCGTTGAGCTTGAGGTGCACCCAGTCGACCGTGAAGTCGCGTCCGGCCTCCTGCGCCGCCGTGATGAACTCGCCGCGCAGCTTCGCCCGGGTGGTCTGCGGCGGAGTGTCCACCGCCGCCTCGATCGTCTCGTCCTCGGTGATCCGCTTCACCAGACCCTTGCGCTGCAGCACGTCGAACACGCCGCGACCGCGTTTGATGTCGTGGTACGCCAAATCCAGCTGCGCGATCTTCGGGTCGGCCAGCTCGAAGCCGTGCCGGTCCTGATAGCGCTGGAACAGCTTGCGCTTGATCACCCAGTCGATCTCCATGTCGACCTTCGCGAAGTCCTGTGTCTCGACGGCGTCGAGCATGCGACCCCACAGGTCGACGACCTGAGTGACCTGCGGATCAGGATCCCGGTTCTGCAGGTGTTCCACCGCGCGCGCGTGGTATTCCCGCTGAATGTCGAGGGCGCTGGCCTGCCGGCCGCCGGCGAGCCGCACCGGGCGGCGTCCGGTGACGTCGTGGCTGACCTCGCGGATGGCGCGGATCGGGTTGTCGAGTGCGAAGTCGCGGAACGACACCCCGGCCTCGATCATCTCGAGCACGAGCGCCGCCGTGCCCACCTTCAGCATGGTGGTCGACTCGGACATGTTCGAGTCGCCGACGATCACGTGCAGGCGGCGGTACTTCTCAGCGTCGGCGTGCGGCTCGTCACGGGTGTTGATGATGGGCCGCGACCGCGTGGTCGCCGAGGACACGCCCTCCCAGATGTGCTCGGCGCGCTGCGACAGGCAGAACGTGGCCGCCTTCGGCGTCTGCAGGACCTTGCCCGCGCCACAGATCAGCTGCCGCGTCACCAGGAACGGGAGCAGCACGTCCGAGATCCGGGAGAACTCGCCGGCCCGGGCCACGAGGAAGTTCTCGTGACAGCCGTACGAATTGCCCGCCGAGTCCGTGTTGTTCTTGAACAGGTAGATGTCGCCGCCGATGCCTTCCTCGGCGAGCCGCTGTTCGGCGTCGATCAACAGCTCCTCGAGAACGCGCTCCCCCGCCCGGTCGTGGTTGACCAATTGGATGAGGTTGTCGCACTCGGCTGTCGCGTATTCGGGGTGCGAGCCGACGTCCAGATACAGGCGGGCACCGTTCCGGAGAAACACGTTGGAGCTCCGGCCCCACGACACCACCCGCCGGAACAGGTAGCGCGCAACCTCGTCCGGGCTCAGTCGCCTGTGACCATGGAAGGTGCAGGTCACACCGAACTCTGTCTCAATTCCCATGATTCGTCGCTGCACACCTCGACAGTACAACGCCGATCACCCGGCGGAGCGGTAAAACCCTCCGGCGACACCCCGCGCATACCCTGAGATGGTGAACCGACACTTACGCCGAATCCACCGGGCCGACGAGATCGTCTTCGACCGCAGCGCCGATCTGAGCCCCTCCGAGCTCGACCGGGCCATGCGCTTCCTCAGCCGCGCGGCCGACAAGGGGCTCCTGTGGTGGTTCGTGGCGGCGGTGCTGGGACTGGTCGGTGGGCGCGCCCGCCGCGGTGGTGTGCGCGGACTGCTGTCCCTCATGATGGCGAGCGGTCTGGCCAACGGCATCCTCAAACCGCTGTTCCCCCGGCGGCGCCCGCCTGCCCGCGTATGGACGAACGTGCTGCGCGGGGTGGCGATCCCCCGGTCCTCGTCGTTCCCGTCGGGACATGCGGCGTCGGCGGCGGCGTTCACCACGGGCGTCGCCCTGGAATCGCCCGCGACCGCTGCCGTCGTGGCCCCCCTTGCCGCCGCGGTCGCCTACTCCCGTGTGCACAACGGCGTGCACTGGCCGACCGATGTTGCCGCCGGGCTGCTACTCGGCGGGGCCGTCGCGTCGGGCACCCGCCGCTGGTGGGCGGTGCGCACGGAGGAACCGGCAGAGCTGGGCCCCACCGTCGACGCACCGGCACTTCGGGGCGGTGAGGACCTGCTCGTGGTGGTCAACCCGGAGTCCGGGCCCGACAGTGTCGATCCCAGTGAGGAGATCACGACCGCTCTCCCCAAGGCCGACGTGCGCGCACTCGACACCGACCGCGATTTCGCCGAACAACTCGACGCCTGGGTGACCGACAGGAAGCCGCGCGCACTCGGAGTGTGCGGTGGAGACGGGACCGTGGTCGCCGTCGCGTCCGCTGCAGCGCGTCACGCGTTGCCGCTGGCGGTGTTCCCGGGCGGCACGCTCAATCACTTCGCACGGGATGCCGGCGTCGCCGACATCTCGGACACGGTGAACGCCGTCGAGACCGGGCATGCGGTTCTCGTCGATCAGGCCGTCGTCCACACCGATGTCGCGGAGCCGGCGCCGTTCCTCAACACCGCCAGTCTCGGCGGCTATCCCGACGCGGTGCGACTGCGGGAGAAGTGGCAGCCACGGTACGGAAAGTGGCCCGCGGCATGTGTGGCGATGATCCGGATTCTCTCCGCGGCAACACCGCTCGCCGTCACCATCGACGGCAGGCCGGTGAAGGTCTGGATGCTGTTCGTGGGGAACGGTCGGTATTCCCCCGGCGATCAGGTTCCGATGTCGCGTCCCGCCATCACCGGCGGACTGCTCGATGTCCGGTACGTGCGGGCCGACCGGCGAGCGTCCCGGCCGCGGCTGCTGTTCGCCGCCGCCACCGGAACGCTCGGAAGCAGCCGGGTGTACGTCCGATCCCTCGTGCCCCGGCTCACCGTCCGCGTGGACGGCTCGCCGGTTGCGCTGGCCACCGACGGTGAAGTGGTCGCCGACGCCCTGAGGTTCGACTTCCGGACGGTGCCCGAAGCGATCGCGGTGTACCGGCCTCAGTCCTGAGGGTCGGCCGGCTTCGTCTCGGTGTCCGGCTTCGACTCCGGAGCGGGCTCCGAGGCGGCCGCAGGCGCTGCGGGAATCAGCTGTTCGAGCGCGGGTCCGGTGATCCGCCGGAACGCGCGGCGAGGCCGGGACTGGTCGAGCACGGCCACCTCGAGGCTGGCCATGTCGACGTTCCGCTTCTCGCCTTCCCCGGCACCGCCCTGACGCAGGGCGTTGACCGCGATACCGACCGCCGCCTCGAGATCGAGGTCGGCACGGTACGACTCGCGCATGGCGGTCGCGATCGGCTCGGTCGTGCCACCCATCACGACGAAATGCTGTTCGTCGACGATGGATCCGTCGTAGGTGATGCGGTACAGCTGGGGCGCCTTCGGGCTGCCCACTCGCCCGACCTCCGCGACGCAGATCTCCACCTCGTACGGCTTGGGCTGTTCGGTGAAGATCGTGCCCAGGGTCTGCGCGTACGCGTTGGCCAGCGATCGGCCCGTCACGTCCCGGCGGTCGTAGGAGTAGCCGCGCATGTCGGCATGGACGATCCCGGCGCGCCGCAAATTCTCGAACTCGTTGTACTTGCCGACGGCTGCGAAGCCGAGCCGGTCGTACAGTTCGCTGACCTTGTGCAGCGCGGTGGAGGGATTCTCCGCGACGAACAGCACGCCGTCGCGGAACGTGAGCACCACGACGCTGCGTCCGCGGGCAATTCCCTTGCGCGCCAGTTCCGAGCGGTCCCGCATGATCTGCTCGGCGGACGCGTAATACGGCATGGTCATCGCGCAGACCCCCCTTCTTCGGTGCGCTCGGCGACGATGCGCCGAGCCAACTCGGACGTCGTCTCCTCGGACACGTGCACGGCACCGGCCTCGGTGATCGTGACCGCGGTCGGGTAGATGCCGCGGGTCAGGTCGGGCCCACCGGTGGCCGAGTCGTCGTCGGCCGCGTCGTACAGCGATTCGATGGCCGCCCGCAGGGCGGTCTCCTCGTCGCTGTCCGGCGAGTAGATCTTCTTCAGTGCCGACTTCGCGAACAACGATCCCGAACCGACCGCGTGGTATCCGGCGCGCTCTTCGTACCGGCCGCCGACGACGTCGTACGAGACGATGCGGCCCGCGCGGGCCTCGTCGTCCGCGTCGAGGTCGTAGCCGACAAGCAGCGGGACGACCGCGAGACCCTGCATCGCCGCCCCCAGGTTGCCCCGGACCATCGACGCCAGGCGGTTGGCCTTGCCGTCGAACGTCAGCTGAACGCCCTCGATCTTCTCGTAGTGCTCGAGTTCGACGGCGAACAGGCGGACCAGTTCGATGGCGATCCCCGCGGTGCCGGCGATGCCGGCCGCCGAATATTCGTCGGTGACGTACACCTTCTCGACGTCCCGGCTGGCGATCAGGTTGCCCTGGGTCGCGCGCCGGTCGCCGGCGAGCAGGACGCCACCCTTGTAGGTGAGCGCCACGATCGTCGTTCCGTGCGGTGCGAGATCACCGCTCTCCATCCCGTCACCACCCCGTGTCGAGTGCGAACGATGGCCGATCCGATTCTCCGGCAGCAATTCTGGTGCGTGACCACGCAGATACTCGGTGAACGAGCTCAGATTCGAACCGAAACTGAGCTTCGTGTCACCGTCGCCTGTCCGCAATGCCGGTCGATCCGCCGTCACTGGCCGCCCTTCTGGACATAGGCCCGGACGAAGTCTTCGGCGTTCTCCTCGAGCACGTCGTCGATCTCGTCGAGCAGGTCGTCGGTGTCCTCGGCCAGCTTTTCGCGACGTTCCTGACCCGCGGCACCGTCTCCGCCGGGGGTGTCGTCCTCGTCGCCGCCACCAGTACGTTTGGTCTGCTCTTGCGCCATCGCAGCCGACCTCCTTGTGTGAAGGGAGCTCTTCTTCCGAGCGTCCTGTCCTGCCAAGCAGTCTGACTACATCATCCGCTCGGACCTTCACCCTACCGAGCGTCGCCGCCGCACGTGTGCCGACGCGACGGCGAGTTCCGGCGCAGATCCGTCCGCGACCGGTCGACGGGTCAGTTCGTGAGCTCGTCGACGAGTTCTTTCGCGGTCTCCACCGACTCCAGCAACTCCCCCACGTGCGCCTTGCTGCCCCGCAACGGCTCGAGGGTGGGAATACGGACCAGGGAGTCGCCACCGAGATCGAAGATCACCGAATCCCAGCTCGCGGCCGCGATGTCGGCGCCGAACTTGCGCAGGCACTCACCCCGGAAGTAGGCGCGGGTATCGGTGGGCGGGGTGTCGACGGCGTCGAGCACGGCCTGCTCCGAGACGAGGCGTTCCATCGACCCGCGGGCGACGAGCCGGTTGTAGAGCCCCTTGTCCAGGCGGACATCCGAGTACTGCAGGTCGACGAGATGCAGTCGCGGCGCGGACCAGTTGAGGCCCTCCCGGTTCCGGAAACCCTCGAGCAGACGCAGCTTGGCCGGCCAGTCCAGCAGGTGAGCGCACTCCATCGGATCCCGCTCGAGGAGGTCGAGCACCATCGCCCATTTCTCCATCAGATCGGCGACGCGGGGGTCGTCGTTGCCCTCGGCGGACATGAACTTGTCGACTCGGTCCAGGTAGATCCGCTGCAAGGCAAGCCCGGTCAGTTCCCGGCCGTCGGCCAGCGCGACCGTGGCGCGCAGCGTCGGGTCGTGGCTGATGTGGTGCACGGCGGTCACCGGGCGGGCCAGCTGCAGGTCGGTGAGGTCGACACCGGCCTCGATGAGATCGAGGACCAGAGCCGTCGTCCCGACCTTCAGGTACGTCGACATCTCGGCGAGGTTCGCGTCGCCGATGATGACGTGCAGACGCCGGTACTTGTCCGCGTCCGCGTGGGGTTCGTCGCGGGTGTTGATGATGCCGCGCTTGAGTGTCGTCTCGAGCCCGACCTCCACCTCGATGTAGTCGGCCCGCTGGGACAGCTGGAAACCGGCCTCGTCACCGGACTGGCCGATGCCCACCCGGCCCGACCCGCAGATCACCTGACGGGACGCGAAGAACGGCGTCAGCCCGTTGATCACCGCGGAGAACGGCGTGGCCCGGGACATCAGATAGTTCTCGTGGGTGCCGTACGACGCGCCCTTGCCGTCCACGTTGTTCTTGTACAGCTGCAGTCGCGGGGCGCCGGGAACGCTCGACGCGTGCCGGGCGGCCGCCTCCATCACCCGTTCGCCGGCCTTGTCCCAGATGACGGCGTCCAGGGGGTCGGTGACCTCCGGGGCCGAGTACTCGGGGTGCGCGTGATCGACGTAGAGCCGGGCGCCGTTGGTGAGGATCATGTTGGCCGCGCCGACCTCGTCGGCGTCGATCACCGGCGCCGGGCCGCTCAGCCGGCCCAGGTCGAACCCGCGGGCATCCCGCAGCGGGGATTCCACCTCGTAGTCCCATCGGGTGCGCTTGGCGCGCGGCACTCCCGCTGCCGCCGCATAGGCCAGCACCGCCTGGGTGGACGTCAAGATCGGATTGGCCGAAGGCTCGCTGGGTGAGGAGATTCCGTACTCGACTTCGACACCGATGATCCGCTGCATGCTGCCGAGCCTATGCGATCACCGACGCCACCCGGTGGCACACTCCTGCTACGCGAGCCGTCCGCTCCCGGCGGCTAGTCCGGCGAGCACTCCAGGTACTCGTCCGCCGAGATCGCCCGGAGCACCGTGCGGACCCCGGCGGGGGCCCAGGAGTGGGTGCTGTCGGTGACGATCCTCGGGCCCGTCAGGTGCACCGTCCGGCGGCGCGTCACGATGGTGCATCCGCCCGCCGCCACCACGTTTCGCACCCAGTCGCTCTGCGCACCGTACGTCAGCGCGAACCGGTAGCGGCCGTCCACGACGAACACGTTGACGGGTGTGCGGTACGTCTTGCCCGACGTGCGGCCCCGGTGCTCGACGATGGCGAAACCGGGCAGGATCGTCGCGACGTGCCGGCTCACCTGATTGGTCACGACCCGGTTGAACCGGGCGATCGAACGCGGCAACGCCATGACCTCGCACCCCTTCGACACCGGAACGAGCAACCGACCTCGACAGTACCGACGTTCGCCGGGGGGCTGGCAGGATCGACACATGGATTCCGCACCGAACACCCCACCCGGCACGGATGAAGTGGTGGCGGTGTTCGACAGTGCGGGACGACCGGTGGGGTCCGCCGCGCGTTCCCGCGTCTACGCCGAGGGGTTGTGGCACGCGAGCGCCGGCGTCCTCGTCCGATCCGGCGACGGGAAGCGCCTCTACGTGCACCGACGCTCGGACACCAAGACGGTGTTCGCCGGTCATCACGACTGCCTGGCGGGCGGGGTGGTCGATCCGGGGGAAACCCCGGAGGAGGCCGCGAGCCGGGAACTGGCGGAGGAACTGGGCGTCACCGGAGTGGGCCTCACCCCCATCGCGGCGGTGGCGTGGGACGGGCACTGGCAGGGAATGCGGCTGCGGTGCCACCTGTACGCCTACGAGACGCACTGGGACGGACCCATCGTCCACCAGGCCAGCGAGATCGCGTCGGGTTGGTGGTGGACGCCCCACGAACTGGTGACGCATCTGCGCGACCCGCAGTGGCCGTTCGTGCCGGACACCCGGGCGCTCCTGGAGGACTACCTCGTCACACGGGACCGCTGACACCCGGCCGCCTGCGCGGCGAGACCCGTGTTCGAGTTCCCGCCGCGCAGGTGGTGCCGAACGGCTTACAGGTACTGGCCCGTGTTGGATTCGGTGTCGATGGCGCGGCTCGCGCTCGCGTTCTTACCGGTGACCAGTGTGCGGATGTAGACGATCCGCTCACCCTTCTTGCCCGAGATCCGGGCCCAGTCGTCGGGGTTGGTGGTATTCGGCAGGTCCTCGTTCTCCGAGAACTCGTCGACGATGGAGTCGAACAGGTGCTGGACCCGCAGGCCCGGGGCACCGGTGTCGAGCACCGACTTGATCGCGTACTTCTTGGCGCGGTCGACGATGTTCTGGATCATCGCGCCCGAGTTGAAGTCCTTGAAGTACAGGACCTCCTTGTCACCGTTGGCGTACGTGACCTCGAGGAAGCGGTTCTCCTCGCTCTCGGCGTACATGCGGTCGACGACCCGTTCGATCATCACCCGGATGCAGGCCGTGCGGTCGCCGCCGAACTCCGCGATGTCGTCGGCGTGCACCGGCAGCGTCTCGACGAGGTACTTCGAGAAGATGTCCTGCGCCGATTCCGCGTCGGGGCGTTCGATCTTGATCTTCACGTCGAGGCGGCCGGGACGCAGGATCGCGGGGTCGATCATGTCCTCGCGGTTGGATGCGCCGATCACGATGACGTTCTCGAGTCCCTCGACACCGTCGATCTCACTGAGCAGCTGAGGCACGACGGTGGTCTCGACGTCGGAGGAGACACCCGACCCGCGGGTACGGAAGATCGAATCCATCTCGTCGAAGAACACGATCACCGGGGTGCCCTCGGACGCCTTCTCCCGGGCCCGCTGGAAGATCAGCCGGATGTGCCGCTCGGTCTCGCCGACGAACTTGTTCAGCAGCTCGGGGCCCTTGATGTTGAGGAAGTAGGACTTGGCTTCCTTGCTGTCCTGTCCCCGGGCCTCCGCGATCTTCTTCGCGAGCGAGTTGGCGACCGCCTTGGCGATGAGCGTCTTACCGCACCCGGGCGGACCGTAGAGGAGGACACCCTTCGGTGGCCGCAGCTCGTATTCGTGGAACAGGTCCTTGTGGAGGAACGGCAACTCGACGGCGTCACGGATCTGCTCGATCTGCCGTCCGAGGCCGCCGATGTCGTCGTAGTGCACGTCGGGAACCTCTTCGAGGACCAGATCCTCGACCTCGGCCTTGGGGATCCGCTCGAACGCGTACCCGGCTTTGGTGTCGACGAGGAGGGAGTCGCCCGGCCGTAGTTTGCGGGTGGGCGATTCCGCGTCGTACGCGATCGACTCCCTCTCGCTCTCCTCGAAGACGGTCGCGAGGGGTTCGGCCAGCCACACGATCCGTTCCTCGTCGGCGTGGCCGACCACGAGGGCGCGCTGACCGTCGTCGAGGACCTCGCGCAACGTGCTGATCTCACCCACACGCTCGAAGTTGCCCGCTTCCACGATCGTGAGCGCCTCGTTGAGGCGCACGGTCTGGCCGAGCTTGAGGGTCTCGGCGTCGACGTTCGGGGAGCAGGTCAACCGCATCTTGCGTCCGGAGGTGAACACATCCACGGTCTGATCGTCGTGCACTCCGAGCAGCACGCCGTACCCGCTCGGCGGCTGGCCGAGGCGATCGACTTCTTCTCGAAGGGCGATGAGCTGCTGACGGGCCTCCTTGAGGGTGTCCATCAGCTTGGTGTTCCGGATGGACAGCGAGTCCACTCGCGATTCCATCTCACGAAGCTGTTCCGGCGACTCCGCGAGCTGCCTGCGCAGTGCCGACGCCTCTGCGCGCAACGCCTCGAGCTCTCGTGCGGCCGCAACCGAATCGGGGTTCTCTGTCGAGCTCATGTGCGTCTCCTCCCAATGAGATCTATCAACGCTACCGGCACTGCCCGAATTCTGCGCCGTGACACGGATTCTGCCGATTGCGAATCGGCATACGTGACGCCCTGGGCCACCGAACCTCTCATGTTAGCCTTACCTACCTGTCGAGCAGTTCCTCTCTGTTCTGTGTAACGAAAGGGTTCGTCGTGATAATCCGCAAGCCCCTGAACGGAACATCCTTCATCGGTAGGTCCGTGGTTGCCGTGGGCGCGGTGGTCTTCGCGCTCGGGATGTCGTCCTGCTCGTCCGACGACGCTTCCGACACCGCGGCGGCGACGTCCGCGGCCACGTCGTCCGCGGCAGGCGAGGCGGTTGCCGCCCCCACGTCGGACGAACTGCTCGGTACGCTCCAGGTCCTCGTGGACCCCGCCCGACCGGTCGACGAGAAGACCGTCGTGGTCGTCGACGGCGACGAACGCCGCCCGAATCTCGAGGCCATGACGGCGGCCATGGCCAGCTACCCGGTGTCCTTCACGGTCACGGATGTGCAGGTAGAGGGCGATACCGCGACGGCGAACGTCGCGATCGTCAGCCCGCACGGCACGGCCGCTCCGACCGCGTGGACGTGGGAGAACGTCGACGGCACCTGGAAGGTGTCGGACGAGAGCACGTGCACCCTGCTGGGCATGGCACGCGCCGGCTGCAGCTAGTTTTCCCTCCTTCGGCGGCGTCCTGTCCGGGCGCCGCCGAAGGCGTGTCTCAGCCCTTGCCCGACCGGCGCTGCGGCTTGGGGGTGACGGTTCCCTCGGCGAGACGCCGGGCGCTCACCAGGAACGCGGTGTGGCCCTGCATCCGGTGTTCCGGGCGTACGGCGAGCCCGACGACGTGCCACCCGCGGACGATCGACTCCCAGGACCGCGGCTCGGTCCAGCACTCCTGCTCGCGCATCGCCTCGACCACCTTCGAGAGCTGCGTCACAGTGGCGACGTAGACGATGAGCACACCGCCGGGAACCAGCGCCTTGGACACCGCGGGCAGCGCGTCCCAGGGGGCGAGCATGTCGAGGACCACCCGGTCGACCTGACCGCCCGCCGCCTCGGCGTCGAACTCGGCGACGTCGGCGATGGTCAGGTCCCAGTTCTCGGGACGCTCCCCGAAGAACGTCTCGACGTTCCGGACCGCGTGTTCGGCGTGGTCGTCGCGCACCTCGTACGAGATGACCCGCCCTTCCGGACCGACCGCTCGCAGCAGTGAGCACGTCAGCGCGCCCGAGCCGGCGCCGGCCTCGAGCACGCGGGCGCCGGGGAAGACGTCGCCCTCGTGGACGATCTGCGCGGCGTCCTTCGGGTAGATGACCTGCGCCCCGCGGGGCATCGACAGGATGTAGTCGACGAGCAGCGGTCGCAGCGCGAGGTACGGGGTGCCGTTGGTCGACTTGACCACGCTGCCCTCGTCGGTGCCGATCAGGTCGTCGTGCAGGATGCCGCCGCGGTGCGTGTGGAACTCCTTGCCGGCCTCCAGGTTGACCGTGTAGTGCCGGCCCTTGGCGTCCGTCAACTGGACGCGATCGCCCACCCGAAACGGTCCACTCGGTCGCGTTTCGCGTCCCACCATCGTCACCGACTCCTCAGCCTGTTCGTCCGGCGCCGTCCGGCGCCCGCACCGCAGCCCCGACTCGACTGTCGGACCGGGGGCCTACCCTGCCAGGTGTGAGCATCTCAGAGTCGCCAGCCCCCGTCACAAAGGGTTCCCCGTCACAGCCCGGCGACACTTCGGCCACCCGCAGGCGCCCCGCCCTGTCACCGTCCCGCGCCGGCGACTTCAAGCAGTGCCCGCTCCTCTACCGTTTCCGCGCGGTCGACCGGCTCCCCGAGGCGCCGTCGCGCGCGCAGGTGAAGGGCACGGTCGTGCACGCCGCGCTGGAGACCCTGTTCGGGCTGCCCGCGGCCGAACGCGTTCCGCAGAAGGCGGTCGATCTGGTCCTCCCGTCGTGGGAGCGCATTCTCGCCGAGGCCCCCGACCTGATCGACCTGGTCCCCGAGGACCAGCGCGACACGTTCCTCGACGAGGCGCGGTCCCTCGTCACCGCGTATTACGAGCTCGAGGACCCCACCCGGTTCGAGGCCGAATCGTGCGAACAGCGCGTCGAGACCGAACTCGCCGACGGGGTGCTGCTCCGCGGATTCGTCGACCGCATCGACGTCGCCCCCACCGGGGAGGTGCGGGTGGTCGACTACAAGACCGGCCGTGCACCACGCGAGATGTCCGAGTCCAAGGCGCTGTTCCAGATGAAGTTCTACGCGCTGGTCCTGCTGCGCACCCGCGGCATCGTCCCCGCGCAGTTGCGGTTGCTGTACCTCGCGTCCGGCACGGTCCTCACCTACGCACCCGACGAGGACGAACTGCTGCGGTTCGAGCGCACGCTGTCGGCGATCTGGAAGGCCATCCTGGCGGCCGGTGTCACCGGCGATTTCCGACCCAAGCCGAGCCGGCTCTGCGACTGGTGTGATCATAAGTCCCTGTGCCCCTCGTTCGGCGGAACGCCGCCTCCCTACCCGGGATGGCCCGAGGGGCCTGCCGAAGACGCACCGGGTTTCGAGGAGATTGTCGAATGAGTTCCGAGTCCTATTACGTACCACTCGGTTCGGAAGCACTGAGTGCGCCGGAAGTGGACTCGGACCAGAAGATCACCGTCGAGCGGTTCGACAGCACGGATCTGACGATCAGTGTGTGGGCCGAGACGATGCAGCACGGCGCTCCCCCGTCCGCGCTGCTCGTGCGAGCACTCGAGCGCTGCGCGCCTCGCGACGACGTGCGACTCACGCGGGTCGTGGTCGAGATCCTCGGTCCCATCCCGATCGCCGAACTCGAGGTCCGGTCCTGGGTGCAGCGACCGGGACGCCGGGTGGAGCTGGCGGTCGCCGAGTTGTGGACCGTCGGCGACCGGCCCCGTGCCGTGGCGCGGGGCTCGGCGTGGCGGATGGAGACCGTCGACACCAGCGACGCCGTCCACGTCGTCGACCCGCCGCTCGAACCGCGGTCCACCGGCCGGGACGGCAAGTTCGGCGAGGCCTGGAATTCGGGCTACCTGACGACCCTCGACTGGCGGTGGATCGCCGAGATGGGATGCGAGGGCCCGGGCAAGCTGTGGGCGAAGCCGCGGCCCGCACTGGTTCTCGGCGAGGCCATGACGCCGCTCGAGCGGCTGTTCTCCATCGCGGACATCGCCAACGGCGTGGGATCGAAACTCGACCCGGCAGACTGGACGTTCCTCAACACCGACCTCACCGTGCACATCTTCCGGGTCCCCGAGGGCGACTGGGTGGGGGTCAGCTCCGAAACCTCCATCGGACCCGACGGAGTGGGCATGTGCGCGGGCGTGCTCTACGACGAGACCGGCGCCGTCGGCCGGATCGCCCAGACCGTACAGGTCCGCGCCCGCCCCTGAGCGGAGCGAGCGCGGATCGTGTTGCGGGCGGAACGGGCGCGGATCGTGTTGCGGTGGAACGAGATCAGAGTGCGCGGCAGGACCGGATGTTGGACGCGAGGATGGCCTTGGCACCGAGGTCCGCGAGTTCGTCCATGACTCCGTTGTGGCCCTTGATCGGCACCATCGCCCGGACCGCGACCCAGTTCTCGTCGGCGAGCGGCGACAATGTCGGCGACTCCAGGCCCGGGGTGATCTTCAACGCGTCGCCGAGGATCGTCTTGGGGCAGTCGTAATCGAGCATCAGGTTCTGCTGCGCGAAGACGATGCCGCGCACCCGCTCGACCAGCTGGTTGCGCGCGGAATCGCCGGCGGGTGAACCGGCGCGCTCGATGAGCACACCCTCGGAGTCGCACAGGGTGTCGCCGAACGCGACCAGGTTGTGCTGGCGCAGCGTGCGGCCGGAGCCGACGACGTCGGCGATGGCGTCGGCGACGCCGAGCTGGATCGAGATCTCCACGGCCCCGTCGAGGCGGATGACCGAGGCCTCGATCCCGCGGGCGGACAGGTCGTCGCGCACCAGGTTGGGGTAGGACGTGGCGATCCGGAGTCCGGCGAGGTCCTCGACCGACCAGTCCTTGCCCGCGGGGGCGGCGTACCGGAACGTGGAGCGGCCGAAGCCGAGCGACAGCCGTTCGGAGACGGGGGCACCCGAGTCGCGGGCGAGGTCGCGGCCGGTGATGCCGAGATCGAGTTCACCGGATCCGACGTAGATCGCGATGTCCTTGGGGCGCAGGAAGAAGAACTCGACCTGGTTGGACGGGTCGAGGACGGTCAGGTCGCGGGAGTCGGTGCGACGGCGGTAGCCGGCCTCGCTGAGGATTTCGGCGGCGGACTCGGACAGCGAGCCCTTGTTGGGGACTGCGACGCGCAGCATGGCTGAGGGTTCCTTTCGGGAGCGGGTGGAGGAGTCTCGATCACCGATCACAGATGTCGGTAGACGTCCTCGAGCTTCAGGCCCTTACCCACCATCAGCACCTGCGTCCAGTACAGCAGCTGAGAGATCTCCTCGGCGAGCGCCTCGTCGCTCTCGTGCTCGGCGGCGATCCACACCTCACCCGCCTCTTCGAGGATCTTCTTTCCCTGCGAATGGACGCCGGCGTCCAAGGCGGCAACGGTGCCGGACCCCTCGGGGCGGGTAGCGGCACGCTCGGTCAGCTCGGCGAACAGGGATTCGAAGGTCTTCACGAGGACCCATTGTTTCACGCCGCCGCGGACCTCTCCGAACCGGTCACCACCCGAGTGTGCGGCGACTCTCGAACCGGCGGACCTCGCCCGAACGGGGGTCGGTGAACTCGATGGCCCGCGCCAGCAACCGCAGCGGGGTCGAGAAGTCACCGGGCTCGGATCGGCGGAAGTCCGGGTAGTAGTTGTCGCCCTCGATCGGCAGGCCCAGCGACGACATGTGCAACCGCAGTTGGTGCGTCCGGCCGGTCTTCGGCAACAGCCGGTACCGCGCGCGGCGGTCCCGGGTCTCGATCAGCTCGACGACGGTCTCGCTGTTCGGTTCTCCCGGTTCCTCCGTCGCCGTCATGATCCCGTGTTCCTTGACGATGTGGCTGCGGATGGTCCGCGGAAACGCGAGCGTCGGATCGTGCCCGGCGACGGCCTCGTACTCCTTGGTGACCTGCTGGGAGACGAACAGTTCCTGATACGGCCTGCGGTCTTCCGGCCTGATCAGGAACACCAGGACGCCGGCCGTCATCCGGTCGAGCCGGTGGGCCGGCGTGAGGTCGGGCAGGTCGAGCGCCCTCCGCAGCCGCACGACCGCCGTCTCGGTGATGTGCGCGCCCCGCGGAATGGTCGCGAGGAAATGGGGTTTGTCGATGACCACGAGGTGGTCGTCGCGGTGCAGGACGTCGATCTCGAACGGAACCGGGATCTCGGGTGCGGGGTCGCGGTAGAAGTACACGAAACGGGTCGGGGCATAACGGGTCCCGCGGTCGACGACCCTCCCGTGCTCGTCGACGATGTCCCCGCCGTCGATCAGGGACAGCCAGTGCGCGCGCTCGTCCGGGTACGCCTCGACCAGGAATTCGGCGACCGTCTTCGCGCCGACGCCTGCCGGCATCCGGATGCGGTCGGGACCGAGGCCGTTGCGGACCGGCAGGGGCGCCCCCGCCACCTCAGCCCGCCCTGTTCTCGGTGCAGCCGGCGCAGACGAGCACGAGTTCGCGGCCCCGATCGTCCGGCAGATTCTCGTACCGGGACGTCGGACCCCCGCACTTGCTGCAGCGCCCCAGAGTCTTGGCCTGATCGCTGAACTCGATGTTCATCCGCTTGTCGAAGACGTACAGGGATCCCTCCCACAGGCCCGTGTCACCGAACGTCTCGCCGTAGCGGACGATGCCGCCGTCCAGTTGGTAGACTTCGCCGAACCCGCGTGAGCGCATCAGCGACGACAGGACCTCGCACCGCACTCCCCCGGTGCAGTAGGTGACGACGGCCTTGTCCTTCAGATGGTCGTACTTGCCGCTGTCGAGTTCGTGCACGAACTCGCGCGTGGTGGACACGTCGGGCACGACGGCGTCCCGGAATCGGCCGATCTCCGCCTCGAAACCGTTGCGCCCGTCGAAGAAGACGACGTCGTCACCGCGACCCTCGACCAGGCGGTGCACCTCGTCGGGCGCGAGGTGGGTGCCGCCGCCGACGACACCGTCCGCGTCCACCTTCAGCTCGCCCGGCGCACCGAACGTCACGATCTCCGATCGCACCTTGACGCTCAGCCGCGGGAAGTCGTCACCGAGCCCGTTCGACCACTTGATGTCGGCGTCCTTGAACGGGGCGTAGCTGCGCGTCCCCTTCACGTACCGCTTGACGTCGTGGATGTCACCACCGACCGTCGCGTTGATGCCGTGCTCGGAGACGAGGATCCGTCCGGTCAGGTTGTTCGCCTCGGCGAGTGTGTACTGCCACAGCCGTATCGCCTCCGGGTCGGCGAGCGGAGTGAACACGTAGAACAGCACGATTTTCGGGACAGCCACGGGATACCAGACTACCTAGAGACGGACGGCACTCCGCTGCGCCCACACCTCTGCCAGGTCGGAACCGGTGAGACCCTCGAGACTGTCCCGGAACACCCGCCCCGGGCCGTCGGCCACCGCGATCTCGCACGGAACGATCAGGACGACGCACCCCGCGGCCTGCGCGGACGCCGCACCGGTGGGCGAGTCCTCGATGGCGAGGCACTGCGACGGATCCAGTCCCAGCAGTTCCGCGCCCCGCAGGTACGGGTCGGGATGCGGTTTGCCTGCCGGCACCTCGTCGCCGCACACGGAGTGGTCGAAGTGGTGCCTGCCGAGCGTCTCGAGTGCCCGCTCGGTGAGCCGGCGCTCGGTGTTGGTCACCAGCGCCGACCTCAGGCCGTGCGACCGGACGGTCCGCAGTGCGTCGTGGGCGCCCGGCCGCCACGGGATCCCGTCGCCGAACAATTCCTCGACGCGGGTGAACATCCATTCCTTGGCCTCGGCGAGCGCCGCCGGATCCCGGTCGAGCCCGAGGGCGTCGAAGATGACGCCGAGGGCGTTGGCGCTGGACGCGCCGATCGTCTTCAGCCGCGTCTCCTCGGTCATCGGACCGCCGAGGTGCAGCGACAACTCGCGGACCGCGACGTCCCACATCTTCTCGGAATCGAGCAGCGTTCCGTCCATGTCCCACAGAACACCTGCGAGACCGTCGAATGCATCAGACATTGAAGTACTTCGCTTCCGGGTGGTGCAGCACGAACGCATCCGTGGACTGCTCGGGATGCAACTGCAATTCCTCGGACAACTTCACACCGATCCGTTCGGGTTCGAGCAGAGCGACCATCTTCGCGCGGTCCTCCAGGTTGGGGCAGGCACCGTATCCGAAGGAGTAGCGGGCACCGCGGTAGGCGAGGTCGAAGAATCCGGACACCTCGGACGGGTCCTGCTCGGCCACGTTGTGACCGCCGGGCAGCACGAGTTCCTCGCGGACCCGTTGATGCCAGTACTCGGCCAGCGATTCCGTCAGCTGCACGCCGATGCCGTGCACCTCGAGGTAGTCGCGGTACGCGTTGGCGGCGAACAGCTCGTTCGCGAAGTCCGCGATCGGCTGCCCCATGGTGACGAGCTGCATCGGGAACACGTCGACCTGACCGGTCTCCTTCGCCTCGGTGCGGGACCGGACGAAGTCGGCGACGCACAGGAAACGGTCGCGGTGCTGGCGCGGGAACGTGAACCGGAAGCGTTCCTCGGCGTCGGGTGTCGGGTCGGTGAGCACGACCACGTCGTCGCCCTCGGACACGGCGGGGAAGTAGCCGTACACGACGGCGGCGTGCGCGAGGATTCCCTCGGTGCTCAGCCGGTCGAGCCAGTACCGCAGGCGGGGTCGGCCCTCGGTCTCCACCAGTTCCTCGTAGGTGGGACCGTCGCCGGAACGCTGCCCGCGCAGACCCCACTGCCCGAGGAACAGGGCGCGCTCGTCCAGCAGCCCGGAGTAGTCCGACAGCGAGACGCCCTTGACGATCCGGTTGCCCCAGAACGGCGGGCTCGGGACGACGATGTCGGTGGCCACGTCGGATCGCTCCGGCACCTCGATCGGGGTCTCGGCCGCCTTGCGCTTCTCCGCGATTCGCTTGGACCGCTCGTGCCGTGCCTTCCGTTCGGCCGCCTTCTCGCGGGCCGCGATCGCTTCCGGACTGTCCGGGTCGGGTCCGCCGCCACGCTTGACGGCCATGATCTCGTCCATCCGGTGCAGGCCCTCGAACGCGTCGCGCGCGTAGCTGACGTCGCCCTCGTACACCTCGGCCAGGTCGTTCTCCACGTAGGAACGGGTCAGCGCGGCACCACCGAGGAGGACGGGGAACTTCTCCGCGACACCCTTGGCGTTGAGTTCCTGCAGGTTGTCCTTCATCACCACGGTCGACTTCACGAGCAGCCCGGACATGCCGATGACGTCGGCCTTCTGCTCGATCGCCGCGTCGAGGATCGTCGCGATCGGCTGCTTGATGCCCAGGTTCACCACGTCGTACCCGTTGTTGCTCAGGATGATGTCGACGAGGTTCTTGCCGATGTCGTGGACGTCGCCCTTCACGGTGGCGATGACGATGCGGCCCTTGCCGTCCTCGTCGGTGGCCTCCATGTGCGGTTCGAGGTATGCCACGGCCGCCTTCATCACCTCGGCGGACTGCAGCACGAACGGCAGCTGCATCTGCCCGGACCCGAAGAGTTCGCCGACGGTCTTCATGCCGGACAGCAGCGTCTCGTTGATGATCGCGAGCGGCGGCTTCTCCTCCATCGCCGCGGTGAGGTCGTCGTCGAGGCCGTTGCGTTCACCGTCGACGATGCGGCGTTCCAGCCGCTCGAACAACGGCAGCGCCGCCAGTTCCTGGGCGCGGGATTCGCGCGCCGACGCCGCGGAGACGCCCTCGAACAGTTCCATCAGCTTCTGCAGCGGGTCGTAGCCCTCGCGGCGGCGGTCGT
This sequence comes from Rhodococcus sp. LB1, assembly GCF_001583455.1. Taxonomy (NCBI): domain Bacteria; kingdom Bacillati; phylum Actinomycetota; class Actinomycetes; order Mycobacteriales; family Nocardiaceae; genus Rhodococcus; species Rhodococcus sp. LB1. The sequence continues at coordinate 80,155 of NZ_LTCZ01000441.1, forward strand.
ACACCAGGTCGAGGGCCGTTTCCCGCTGTTCGTCGGGGATCCGCGCCATCGGCAGGATCTTCGACGCGTGCACGATGGCCGTGTCCAGGCCGGCCTCGGTGCACTCGTGCAGGAACACCGAGTTCAGGACCTGCCGGGCCGCCGGGTTGAGACCGAACGAGATGTTGGACACGCCGAGAGTGAAGTGCACCCGCGGATGCCGCTTCTTCAGCTCGCGGATCGCCTCGATCGTTTCGATGCCGTCGCGGCGGACCTCTTCCTGACCCGTGGAGATCGGGAAGGTCAGCGCGTCGATGATGATGTCGGACTCGTCGAGACCCCAGTTCACGGTGATGTCTTCGAGCAGACGCTCGGCGATGCGGACCTTGTGCTCCGCGGTGCGCGCCTGGCCCTCCTCGTCGATGGTCAGCGCGACGACGGCGGCGCCGTGCTCCGTGACGAGCCGCATGATCTTCTGGAACCGCGAGTCCGGTCCGTCGCCGTCCTCGTAGTTGACGGAGTTCACGGCGCACCGGCCGCCGAGGTGCTCGAGGCCGGCCTGCAGGACCGCGGGCTCGGTGGAGTCGAGCATGATCGGCAGCGTCGACGACGTCGCGAACCGGCTTGCGAGGGCGGCCATGTCGACGGCACCGTCGCGTCCGACGTAGTCGACGTTGAGGTCGAGCATGTGGGCGCCGTCGCGGGTCTGGTCCTTCGCGATGTCGAGGCACTTCTGGTAGTCCTCGGCGATCATCGCCTCGCGAAATGCCTTGGAGCCGTTGGTGTTCGTGCGTTCACCGATCATCAGGATGCTGGCGTCCTGCTGGAACGGCACCGCCGTGTACAGCGAGGACGTCCCCGACTCGTGCACCGGGTTCCGCTCGGCCTTCTCGACCAGGCGGACCGCTTCGGCCACCTGCCGGATGTGCTCCGGGGTGGTGCCGCAGCAGCCGCCGACCAGACCGAGACCGAACTCGGTGACGAAACCGCTGAGCGCCTCGGCGAGCTCCTCCGCGGTGAGCGGGTACTCGGCGCCGTTCGGGCCGAGCTGCGGCAGTCCGGCGTTGGGCATCACCGACACCGGGAGGGAGCTGTACTTGGACAGGTGGCGGAGATGTTCGCTCATCTCGGCGGGACCGGTCGCGCAGTTGAGGCCGATCATGTCGATACCGAGCGGCTCGAGCGCGGTCAGCGCGGCACCGATCTCGCTGCCGAGGAGCATCGTGCCGGTGGTCTCGACCGTGACGTGGGTGATGATCGGCAGCCGCGACCCCAGCGTCTCCATCGCCCGCTGACTGCCGAGGATGGCTGCCTTCACCTGCAGCAGGTCCTGGCAGGTCTCGACGAGGATCGCGTCCGCGCCCCCGTCGATCATGCCCATCGCAGCCTCCGCGTAGGCGTCGCGGAGGACCGCGAACGGCGCGTGGCCCAGCGTCGGCAGCTTGGTTCCGGGTCCCATCGAGCCGAGGACGAAGCGGCCCATGCCGTCGCGTCCGGGCCCCATCTCGTCGGCCACGTCACGCGCCAGCCGGGTGCCCTTCTCGGCCAGTTCCCGGATACGGTCCGAAATGTCGTAATCGGCGAGGTTGGGTAGGTTGCACCCGAACGTGTTGGTCTCGACGGCGTCCGCCCCGGCCTCGAAGTACGCGCGGTGGATGCCTTTCAGCACGTCAGGGCGGGTGTCGTTGAGGATTTCGTTGCAGCCTTCGAGCCCGAGGAAGTCGTCGAGCGTGAGGTCCGCGGCCTGCAACATGGTGCCCATGGCTCCGTCGCCGATGACAACGCGCTGGTTCAACGCATCGAGCAGGGCAGAGTGAAATGGCGCAGACATGCCGTCCAGACTAGTGGGCGCGCGAACCAATGCTGGCCGTAGGCTGGGTGGGTGAGTTCCAGTGAGTTCCCCGTCACGCCTGCGGGCCGCGCCGACGACACCCCCGACACCGCGGATGCCGGTGCGACGGACAGTGGCGTGCCCGTACTTCGTGACCCTGTCCTCGTCGCCGCCTTCGAGGGCTGGAACGACGCCGGCGACGCCGCCAGCGGAGCCGTCGAGCACCTCGAGTTGACCTGGGACGCCCAGCCGCTCGCCGAGCTGGACTCCGAGGAATACTACGACTACCAGGTCAATCGACCCACGGTGCGGCAGGTCGACGGTGTCACCCGGGAGATCGTGTGGCCCGCCACCCGCCTGTCGGTGTGCTCGCCTCCCGGCAGCGACCGCGACGTGGTTCTGCTGCGCGGGATCGAACCGAACATGCGCTGGCGCAGCTTCTGCGAGGACCTCCTCGAGCTGATCGATCAGCTGCAGATCAACACCGTGGTGATCCTCGGGGCACTGCTCGCGGACACCCCGCACACGCGGCCGGTCCCGGTGACGGGCAGCGCGTACAGCAGCGAGGCCGCCGAGCGGTTCAAGCTCGAACAGACCCGCTACGAGGGGCCGACCGGGATCACCGGGGTGCTGCAGGACGCGTGCGTCCGGGCCGGTGTGCCTGCCGTGTCGTTCTGGGCGGCCGTGCCCCACTACGTGTCCCAGCCGCCGAATCCGAAGGCCACGGTGGCGCTGCTGCAACGCGTCGAGGATGTCCTGGACATCGAGGTGCCCCTCGGGGAACTCCCGGCCCAGGCCGACGACTGGCAGGAAGCGGTCACCGAGATGACCGCGGACGACGAGGAGATCGGCGAGTACGTCCGCTCACTCGAGGAGCGCGGCGACGCCGAGACCGACATCTCCGACGCCATCTCGAAGATCGACGGTGACGCGCTGGCGGCCGAGTTCGAGCGGTATCTCCGCAGGCGTGGGCCCGGCAGCTTCGGGCTGTGACGAAGAACTCATCCGAGTCGCTTCGTTCCTCACTCCAGCGCACGGCGCTCTACGCCGGCGGTTTCCTCGGTCCGTTCGGCGGCGGGGTCGTCGCCTCGATCCTTCCCGAGATCGGTGACGACCTCGGCGTGAGTGCGTCCGCCGCGGCCGGCTCGCTGACGGCGTACCTGCTGCCGTTCGCGTTGCTGATGCTGGTGTCGGGCACGCTGGGCGCCCGGTGGGGGCAGACGCGGACCGTGCGGATCGCGTACGGGGTCTACCTGCTGTCGTCGCTGGCGTGTTTCGTGGCGCCGACGCTGCCGCTCTTCCTCGGCGCCCGCGTGCTCCAGGGGTGTTCGAACTCGTTCACGACGCCGCTGCTGCTGGCGGCGCTCGCCGCCTCGACACCGAAGAAACATCTCGGCCGGGCGCTGGGGATCTTCGGCGCCTTCCAGGCCGCGGGACAGTCGAGCGCGCCGCTCGTCGGCGGGCTGGCGGCGGAGGTCGACTGGCGTCTCTCGTTCCTCGTCATCGCCCTCGTGGCCGCGGTGCTGGGTCTGGTCGGTGTTCCCGACAGTGCTCCCGCCGAGCCGGGGGCACCGCGCCCACGACTGCGCGACGCCCTCACCCCGTCGGTGCTGAGAATCGGGGTGGTCGCACTCCTCGGCTGGGGCGCGCTCGGTGGGCTGAGCTTCCTGGTGGCGTTCCGCGCCGAAGACGTCTTCGGGCTGAGCCCGACCCAGCGTGGGCTGCTGCTCACCGGGTTCGGCGTCGCCGGCATCCTCACCGCACGCTTCGTCGGCGGTGTCATCGACAAGATCGGGGCCCGGGCGGCCGTCCTGATCGGCGCGTTCGGCGGGGCGATTCTCGTCGCGGTCGCCGGGACCGTGTCCCTCCTCGCGGTCGCGGCCGTGGCGTGGTTCGCGGCCGGAATCGCCGGTCAGTTCATCCTGGTGGGGGTCAACGCCGCCGTGCTGGGTTCGCCGGGCCCGAACCGGGGCGGCGCGGTGTCCGTCGTGCAGGCGCTGCGATTCATGGGCAACGCGCTCGCCCCGATCACCCTCACCCCGGTGTACTCGGTGTCGCCCGCGGCCGGTTTCCTGCTGCCCGCCCTGCTCCTCGCCGTGCTGGCCCCGCTGCTCATGCCCCGCGACCGCGCACCTGCCTGACATGACTTCCGGGAGGGCTGTGAGGTGTTCCTGATTCCCACGTAACGTGCGCGCAGCCGTTACGACACTCCCGGGGCGGAGCCTCGACGCATGGCCAACACTCCGAGTTCGAGCAAGCTGCTGGTCGTCGGCAACGGTATGGCCGGCGCACGCACCGTCGAGGAGATCCTGAACCGTGGCGGCGGCGAGCGTTTCGAGATCACCATGATCGGCGACGAGCCGTACGGCAACTACAACCGGATCATGCTCTCGCACGTGCTGTCCGGGGAGGCGGCCGTCGACGACGAGGACCTCATCCTCAACCCCATGGGCTGGTACACCGCCAACGGCGTCAAACTCCACGCCGGCGACCGCGCGGTCGCACTCGACCGGTTCGCGAAGACGGTCACGTGTGAGAGCGGCCGCGTCGTCGACTACGACGTGCTCATCATCGCCACGGGAAGCAACACGTTCTTCCCCAACATGGACGGGTTGCGGGAGCACGACGGGCGCCTGGCCCGTGGGGTGTTCGGATTCCGGAACATCGCCGACACCAACGGCATGCTGCAGATGGCGCAGGCCCGCGACGACGTGTCCGCGGTGGTGATCGGCGGCGGTCTGCTCGGCCTGGAGGCCGCGTACGGGCTGCGCACTCAGGGTCTCACCGTCAACGTCGTGCATTCCCCCGGGCACCTGATGAACCAGCAGCTCGACGAACGCGGCGGCAGTGTCCTGCGCGCCGAGATCGAGAAACTCGGTGTCGGCGTCCATACCTCGATGCGGACCACCGCCGTGCTGCGCGACGACGCGGGCCTGGTGACCGGGGTGTCGTTCGTCGACGGCTCCACCCTGGACGCCGACATGGTCGTCGTCACCGCCGGAATCCGGCCCAATACCGAACTCGCGCGGGCCGCCGGGCTCGTGGTCGAACGCGGCGTCGTGGTGGACGACCAGATGCGCTGCGAGGACGAGGGTTCCGTGTACGCCGTCGGCGAGTGCGCACAGCACCGCGGGGAGACCTACGGCCTCGTCGCCCCGGTGTGGGAGCAGTCGGTCATCCTCGCCGAAGTCCTCACCGGCTCCAATCCCGAAGCGGCGTACATCGGTTCGCGCACCACCACCAAACTGAAGGTCGCCGGTGTCGACGTGGCCGCGATGGGAGTCAAGGGACCCGAGACGGCGGACGACGAGTTCGTCCAGTACTACGAACCGCGCAGCGGCACGTACAAGAGCCTCGTCGTCCGCGACGGCAAGCTGATCGGCGCCACCCTGATGGGCGACATCAGCAAGGCTGGATTCCTCACGCAGGCGTTCGACGGCAAAGTGCCGCTGCCCGAGGAGCGGATCAGCATGCTCTTCGACGTCGGAGCCCCGAGCGCCGCGACGAGTGTCGCCGATCTCCCCGACGACCTGCAGGTGTGCAACTGCAATGGTGTGAGCAAGGGCGATCTGGTGGCGTGCGTCCATTCCGGCGCCAAGACACTCACCGACGTCTGCGCCCAGACCCGGGCCGGAAAGGGCTGCGGCTCGTGCAAGGGTCTCGTCGCCGACATCGTGGCCTGCGCCGCGGGCGGCGAACTCGAGGCCGACCCCTCCGCAGACTGGTATGTGCCCTGCATCCCGATGACGAAACCCGAACTCATCGCGACCATCCGGGAACGCGACCTCCGCGCCGTGTCCCAGGTGTTCGCCGAGCTCGCGACGGACGCGAAGGAGGACGCGTCCGCGAAGATGCCCCTGGCCTCGCTGCTCCGCACCATCTGGGGTCCCGACTGGGTGGACGAGCGCGGCGCGCTGTTCATCAACGACCGCGTGCACGCCAACATCCAGCGCGACGGCACGTTCTCGGTGGTCCCGCAGATGAAGGGCGGCGTCACCACGCCAGAGCAACTCCGCAAGATCGCCGACGTGGCCGACAAGTACGGCGTGCCGCTCGTGAAGGTCACCGGCGGGCAGCGCATCGACCTCCTCGGCATCAAGAAGGAGGATCTCCCCAAGGTGTGGGGTGACCTCGACATGCCGTCCGGGTTCGCCTACGGCAAGAGCATGCGCACGGTGAAGACGTGCGTCGGAACCGATTTCTGCCGCTACGGTCTCGGCGATTCGACGAGCCTCGGCATTGCGCTCGAGGAGAGGTTCCAGGGCCTGGAGACGCCCGCGAAGTTGAAACTCGCGGTCGCCGGGTGCCCACGGAACTGCTCGGAGGCCCTGTGCAAGGACTTCGGGGTGGTCGCGGTCGGCGACGGCCGGTGGGAAATCTACGTCGGCGGCGCCGCCGGAGCGCACATCCGCAAGGGCGATCTGCTGGCGACGGTCGAATCCCCTGACGCCGTCGTGGAACTCGGCGGACGGTTCATCCAGTACTACCGCGAGAACGCGAAATGGCTCGAACGCACGTACGACTTCGTGCCGCGGGTGGGACTCGAACATCTTCAGGCGCTACTGGTCCGAGACGAGGAGGACATCGTGACGGGATTGGACGAGCGGATCCAGACGGCGGTGGACGGCTACCGGGATCCCTGGAAGGAGCGCAGCGCGCCGAAATCGCCCGCACAGTTCGCTCCGTCGCTCCCACTGCTGCCGCTTCCCCAGGTGCCGGTCCGATGACCGCCCTGATCGAGGGGCCTTCCGAGGTCGCGGTGGGGCCGGTCAGCGACCTGACGCCCGGCGAAGGCCGGACGTACGTCGTGCAGAACCGTCAGGTGGCCGTATTCCTGTTGTCGGACGGCACCGTTCGGGCGATGGATGCGGTGTGCCCGCACAAGGGCGGTCCCCTCGCCGACGGACAGATCGACGCCACCGGCGTGATGTGCCCGCTCCACCAGTACGCGTTCGCCTTCGACACGGGCGCCTGCGCATCCGAGGGTGTGGGCACGGTCCGCACCTACGCCGCCTCGGTTCGCGAGGGGTCGGTCGTCGTGCACGTGTGAGTGGCCAGTCACCAGTGCTCTGCCCTGATACGGCGTGCCTTTCGGGAAAGTCTCGGCACCGCTGTCATCATGAGCTCAATGCTGCAGCTGAAGGGGCGCGTCGCATGGACAGATCGCTGGTCGAGTGAATACCGTCGCGAGTCCGGAACGGCGACGCCGATCCGGTAACCGCCCTCCGGTCGGTGTCCAGCCGGCCGAGACGAGGTTCCGCGCGGACATCGAGGGTCTACGGGCCGTCGCCGTGCTGGCCGTGGTTCTCTTTCACGCGGGCGTGCCCGGAATCGACGGAGGTTTCGTCGGTGTCGACATCTTCTTCGTCGTCTCGGGGTTTCTCATCACCGGGCTGCTGTGGCGGAACGTCGCGAGCAGCGGCCGCGTGGGGTTGGCCGAGTTCTACGGTGCCCGGGCCCGCAGGCTCCTGCCCGCCGGGTGCATCGTGCTGGTGGCCACTGCGATCGGCTCGGCCCTGCTCCTGCCCCCTCTGCAGGCCCGCGCGGTCCTCGGTGACGGGGTCGCCAGTGCGCTCTACGTCGGTAACTACCGGTTCGCGCTGCACGGCACCGACTATCTGGCCGCCGACGCGCCCCCGTCACCGTTCCAGCACTACTGGTCGCTCGGCGTGGAAGAGCAGTTCTACCTGCTGTGGCCGGCGCTGATCATCGGGGTCGCCTGGCTCGTCCGGCGCAGGACACGGCGCCTCGACGCGGACGAAACACCGTCGACGACCCCGTATCTGATCGTGCTCGCCGTGGTCGCCGCAGTGTCGTTTGCGGTCTCACTCGACTGGACCCGGACCCTGCCGCCGTGGGCGTTCTTCTCGTTGCCCGCCCGCGGCTGGGAACTGGCCGCAGGCGGGTTGGTCGCCCTGTCGGTTCGGCACTGGCAGCGGCTGCCGTCGGTGGTTGCCGCCGCAGCCGGCTGGACGGGTTTCGCACTGATCGTGGTCGCCTGTTTCCGACTCGACGAGACGACGCCCTACCCCGGAACCGCCGCGCTGGTTCCGGTCGTCGGCACGGTGCTGGTGATCGGGGCGGGGTGTGCCGCACCCCGGCTGGGGGTCGGGCGGAGCCTGTCGCTGCCACCGATGCGGGCGGTCGGGCGGGTGTCCTATTCCTGGTACCTGTGGCACTGGCCGGTGCTGCTGCTCGCGCCGATCGTGCTCGGCCGCTCGCTCGACCTCACCGATCGTCTGGCGATGGTCATGGTGTCCGCGGGTCTGGCCGGACTGACACTGGTCCTGGTCGAGAATCCCGTCCGCTTCGCTGCTCCGCTGCGTCGTTCGGCCTCGCGCAGCCTCGTGCTCGGCGGCGCCGTCACCGCCATCGCAGTGTGTGCGGCACTGGTGTTGCTGATCACGCGGCCGGTTCCGGTCGGACACGGAGCCGCGGCCACAGCCCTCACCGTCTCTGCGCCGGCCGAATCGGCGCCTACCGCAGTCGATCCGCGTGACGCGGCGGTGCACGACATGACCGCGCAGGTGCAGGCGGCTGTCGCGGAATCGGCAGGGCTGCAAGCGGTCCCGTCGAATCTGTCTCCACCACTCGCCGACGCGCCGGCAGACAAGCCGGAGGTGTTCGTCAACGGCTGTGTGCGGTCGTGGCTCGAAGTGGGTCAGGGCGAGTGTGCGACGGGGGACGTGGCGTCTCCGACGACGGTGGCGCTGGTCGGCGATTCGCATGCCGCGATGTGGGCCCCGGCGTTCGAATCGGCCGCCGAGCAGAATCATTGGCGGCTCGAGACGATGGGCAAGGTCACCTGCCCGCTTCTCGACCTCCCACTCACCAGCCCCTACCTCGGGCGGGAATACACCGAGTGCGAGCAGTGGCGCGGCGAGATCGTCGATCGGCTGCGGACCGAACGGCCCCGGTTGGTGGTGCTGAGCATGTCCCGGCGGTACGGCGCCGATTTCGGTTTCACCGTCTACGGTCAGGCCTGGCTCGACAGCCTGACCCGCCTGGTCACGGAACTGCGGGCCACGGGTGCGGCCGTCCTCGTCCTCGGACCGATTCCGGATCCGCAGTCGACCGTACCGACGTGCCTGTCCGCCCATCTGGACGACGCGACCGCCTGCTCGCCGCCACGGCCGGTCGCGGTGAACGACGCCGGCGTCGTGGCCGAGGCGGTGGCCACCGCGGCAGGCGGCGGGCGGTACGCCGACCTCACCGCCCTGTTCTGCACCGCCGAGCGCTGCCCCGTCATCGTCGGCAACGACCTCGTGTACCGCGACGACAACCACCTGACCCTCGAACACGCTCAGGCACTCTCGCCCGTCGTCGCCGCGGTGGCCGACCGCGCACTCGCACCGGGCTGAGCGGTAGCGAAGGTTCCTGCAACCAATTCCGGTTCGGGTGTCACATTCGGTTCGTGGCCGGTGTCTCATGCCGAGAGCACGACAACCGGAGGAGGAATCATGGCCGGCAATACCCGGATCCCGAAGGCCGAACTGACCGGTATCTACGGCGCGATCGTCAAGCGGATGTCCCGCAAGATGCTCGGCGAGGTGGCCGAGCCGGTCGAGGTCGCGTGGCACAACCGGAAGGTGCTGAACTTCAGCTTCAGCGTCGGTCGCCAGGCACAGAAGTGGGATCAGTGTGACGCGAACCTGAAGTCGTTTGCCCACATGGCGGTGGCCGGCCTGGTCGGCTGCAGCTTCTGCCTGGACTTCGGCTACTTCCAAGCCCACAACGAGGGCCTCGATCTGACCAAGGCATGCGAGGTACCCCGCTGGCGCCGGTCGGACGTGTTCACGCCGCTGGAGCGGGACGTGCTCGAGTACGCCGAAGCGATGACCCAGACCCCGCCGACGGTCACCGACGAAATGTCGGCCAGGCTGCTCGACGCGCTCGGCCCGGCCGCGCTGGTGGAACTGACCGCGTTCATCGCGCTGGCGAACTTCGCGACCCGCACCAACACCGCGTTCGGCATCGAATCACAGGGCTTCGCGACGGCGTGTGGCCTGAAGCCCCTCGCCGCACCCTCGACGACATGAGCGACGTCGAAATGTCAGCCGACGTCGTACGACAGAACGAATTCGTAGCCGCTGTCGCCGGGGCCCGCGATCGACAGGTCCGCGCTGCCGCGTAGGTCGATCAGACCGCCGGTGCCCATACCCGGCACCACCTCGATCCGTGCCGCCACCGACCCCTGGTCCTGGCTGCCGATGTGCTGGAACACGCACGTTCCGTCGTGCCCGCCGATCGAGCCCTCGAAGCGTTCGAGGCCGAGCACCGGCGCGGCATCGGCCTTGTATGCGATCAGGTAGACCACCGTGCTCGTTCCCTCGATGTCCCCGGAGTACGAGTACGCGACGGTCGCTCGGTTGGCACCGCGTGTGGGGTAATAGGTGTCGCCGGCGCTCGTACCTTCGCCGTCGATGTCGACGATCACCGATTCCGACCACGACGCGATGGAGAACTTGCCTCGTGCAGTGTGTGAGTAGCTCATGACACGTGACCCTAGGTACGCGGCAGCGTGGCGTTCTTGAACATTCGCGACACTAGGATGAGCGAATGTCGACTGTGCCAGGACATCCCGAGGCGATCGTCCGCCCGACGGCCGCCGCACCGGGGTTCGAGGTCGAACGGGTCGCTCCCCGAGAGGCTTTGGCCGAGTTCGTCGACTACCACTGGCTGGTGAGGTGGTCGGTGCCGCAGCCCCATCGTCAGCAGGTGGTGCCCCAGCCGCGCGTGCATGTCGCTGCCGAGGACGGACAGTTGCTGGTGCACGGGATCTCCCGGTCGCCGTTCTATCGAACGCTGACAGGGAAGGGCCACGTGCTGGGAGCCGCCTTCCACGCGGGAGGGTTCCGGCCGCTGTTGAAGGGCAGCGTCGGCGCGATCTCGGGAACCGTCCAGCCCGGACGGGATCTGCTCGCCGGTGACGATCGCCCGGTCGCGGAGCGAATCCTCGCCGGCACGGACAGCGCGGAGATGATCGACGCCTTCGAGCGATACCTTCTTCGCACCGATCCGGTTCCGGACCCCACGGGACGGGAGATCACAGCCCTGGTGGGCGACGCCCAGCGCAACCGCGACCTCGTCCGGGCAGACCAGCTCGCCGCACACGCCGGCTGCAGCCTGCGCACCCTGCAACGGCTGTTCACCGAGTACGTCGGCATCGGCCCGAAGTGGGTGATCCAGCGATTCCGCATCCTCGACGCGGCCGGCGCCGCCCACTCGGGCGAGAGGATCGACTGGTCGGCGCTCGCCTACGAACTGGGGTTCAGCGACCAGGCGCACCTGACCCGTGTCTTCACTCACGTGGTCGGGACACCACCGGCCACCTATCAGCGCACGCGCGGCGTGCTGTAGCGCGGCCGGGCTCGGCTCACTTCGCGAAGCCGAGCCCCCGCTCAGCGAGTTCCTCCTCGAGGATTCGGATCGCCTTCGGTCCGACGCCGTGGATCTTCAACAGCTCCTTGGCGGTGACCGTCGTCAGTTGGTCGAAACGCGTATAGCCGTGGGATGCGAGCTCACGACGGGAGACCTTCCCCATGGTCGCCGGAAACTCCGTCTGGCCTGCAGTGTCGGAAGTCGACATGCCTGTCCTCTCTACTCGTTGTGATCGGCGTGCAGGTGGGCACGTTCCCCGTCGTGGTCGAAGATCGTGAGGATCTCCACGGGACCGTCGTGGGCGCCGATGGAGTGCGGCACCATGGTCGAGAACTCCGCTGCGGCGCCCGCTTCGATCAGTATGGTTCGCTCACCGAGCTGCAGGCGGGCTGTCCCCGACAGCACCGTGAACCACTCGTGGCCCGGGTGCACACTCACATGCTCCGGGCCTGCGGGCCGGTCGGAGGTGATGCGCATCTTCGCCACGGTCGCGCCGTGGAGCGCGCGTTCGCGGGACAGCAGCCAGATCGTCAGGCCTCGCGTGTGTTCGGGCTGCGGCCGGATCACCACATCCTCGTCCTCGACGGACTCGACGAGCTGATCGAGCGTGGTGCCGAGGGCCCGCGCGATGGGAACCAGTTGGTCGAGGGCGATCCTGCGGTGGCCGGTTTCGATGCGGCTCAGGGTGGACGGACTGAGAAAGCAGCGCGCGGCCAGCACGTCCAGTGACCAGCCGCGGGCCAGCCGAAGGCCTCGGATGCGTTTACGGATCACGCTGTCCAACCCGACTTCTTGCGTCATAGGCAATAGTGTATGCGTATCGCGCAGTATGTGGCTAGCCTGGAGTAATGACACAGCATTCTCATCACCACGCCCGTCACCACGGCGGGCACACCCGGGATCACGAGGCAGCGCTGGCGGATCTACTGGACCTGGACGGCGAGGTCTTCGGCTCCTACCTGTACCCGGTGGCCGAATGGGTCGGACAGCGCACCGGGGAGACCACGCACCGGGTCGTCGACGTGGGGGCGGGAACGGGAGTCGGCAGCCTGACCCTTGCTCGACAATTCCCCGCGGCCGAGGTGATCGCGATCGACAGATCGGAGGTGATGCTCGAGCGCCTCCGCACGGCCGCGAGCGGGCAGGGACTTGCCGGCCGATTGAGCGTCGTGCGCGCCGATCTGGATGTCGCGTGGCCCGCAGTCGACGCGGCGGACGTCGTGTGGGCGGCCTCCTCGTTGCACGAGGTCGCCGCTCCCGACCGGGTGCTCCGCGACATGTACGGCGCGCTGAACACCGACGGCGTGCTGGTGGTCGTCGAGATGGACGCGCTGCCGCGCCTGTTGCCGGACGACCTCGGCCTGGGCCGCCCGGGCCTGGAGTCGCGCTGCCACGAAGCCTTGGCGCGGTTGGACTGGAACTCACACCCGAACTGGCGGGCCCACGTGGAACGGGCCGGTTTCGTGGACGTCGAGGAGCGCAGTTTCACCAGCGAGGCAACCCCGGCTCCGCCGAGCACCGGACGCTACGCACAGAATTTCCTGCGCCGCATCCGCACCGCGCTCGACGGGCAACTTGCCGCCGACGACCGCGACACTCTCGATCGCCTTCTCTCGGAAGACAACCCCGACAGCGTCCTGCACCGCGGGGACCTGACGGTCCGTGGCAGCCGGACCGTCTGGATTGCCCGTCGCCCCTGAACCCGCCGGTCGGAGTGGAACTCGCCACGCCGTCCCGGCCTTGGGGAATGTTCACGTGGAGGTGGCCAGTGGTGGCGGGATCCGACTACTCGGTGGTGTTGGGAGCCGACCACGATAGTTCGGTCTATTTTTTGGTTCCGTCTCGGACCGATTCAGTAGACTGGCGATGTGCCGAATCAGGAGAACGCCGAATTCGCAGGTAGCGAGCCGAAGGTGCCGTTTCCCAAGCCGGAACGCGACATCGATCTCTACCGCCGGGCGATCGCCACCCTCCAGGCCGCACTCCCCCACGGCTGGACGTTGACGTCCGGAAAGTCCCGCTCCCTCGCCGACGCACCGGAACGATTGCTGGTCGGCGCGCCCAACGGCGAGGTGGCGTCCTTCTCCGTCATCCCCGCCCGAGGGGTGCTCGCGGGCGACGCCGCCCGGTTCGCCGACGGACTGTCCGGATCGGATCGCGGATTCGTCTGTGCCCGTTATCTTTCCGAGCCGGTTCGTCGACAACTCGACGCCAGGGGCCTCTCCTACGCCGATGCGACGGGCAACACCTCCCTTGCCGCGGACCGGCCTGCGATCTGGGTGCGCGACCGGGGCGCGGACGCCGACCCATGGCGCGGCCCCGGCCGCCCGGCCGCGCAGCTGACCGGCGATCCCGCCGCCCGGGTCGTGCGTGCCCTCGCCGATCATTCGGGTCAGCTGACGGTCCCCGAACTCGTCCGGCTGTCCGGCGCGTCCACCGGCGCGACCTATCGGGTGGTCGAAACCCTCGAAGAACGCGATCTGCTCGAACGACTTCCCCGTGGTCCCATCACCAGCGTCCAGTGGCAGCCGATGCTGCGCGCCTGGAGCAGCGACTCCAGTTTCAAGGACTGCCCCACCGTCGGCTACTTCGCACCCGAGGGCGTGCAGTCGTTCGTCGCGAAACTCGCGAGAGTCTCCGGCCACCTCTATGCGGTGACCGGATCACTCGCCGCCGCGGCGTTCGTCGAGTACGCGCCGGCGCACCAGGTCCAGATCTACGCAGACCACGGCGAGGCGCTGGCCGGCGCACTCGAGCTACGCCCCGTCGATCAGGGCGCCAACGTCCTCGTCGCCACTCCCCGATCGGCTGCGGTCTTCGAGCGCACCCTCTTCCGCGACAACGTCCGCTTGGTCGCCCCCGCGCAGGCCTTCGCGGATCTTCTCGCCGGCACCGGTCGCCATCCGCAGGAGGCGGAGCACCTCCTCGACTGGATGACCGAGAACGTGACCGAGTGGAGAACGGCCCTCGGCGCACCGACGGTTACCTGACGGATCGCACGCCACGAGCGAAAACGACCCGACTGTGCGCAACACGACCACGCCACGCCGCGCGTGATGGCGCGCACAAGCGCGCTCGGGTAGCAGGATGTACATCTTGTGGCCTCACCGAGCGAATCGGAACGGGCCTGACGGAAGTCGCAATCCGTTCGTGAAACGAATAGAGGTACTTGCATGTCCATGGGAGTCGGGCTCAGGATCGGCAGTGTCGTGTCCACCGCCGTGGTGGCGTCGAACGATCCAGGATCCCCGGATCCGGTCGTCATCGTCCGGGACACCGTCCTGCACATGTGTCCGGACGGCACCGCAATTCTCGGCGGGTCGGCGCCGCACACGATCGGCGAAACCCACACCGTGTCGGGGTTCCTTCCCCGCGTCGGCGACCCGGCCGGTGTCGCGGTAGGCGACGGATCACGGTACCGCGCCGAAGACCTGGTCGCCGGCGCGATGCGATGCCTGCTCCGGGAGTGCGAGCCTCTCCCCGACCACGGCGGCCGGACCGGCGGTGCCCCCGACATCATGGCCACCTACCCCACCCGCTGGGACTCGGCCGCCGTCGCGGCGCTGCGCGACGCACTGGACTACGCCGACATGTCCTACCTGTCCCTCGTCTCGGACGCCGAAGCCGCCGCGGCCTGGTTCGAATCCGAGATCGCGGAGCGTCCCGGGCAGTTGGTCGGCATCTATCACGTCGACGACACCGGCGCGACTGTCGCGCTGATCCGCTCGGGCGTCGAGGCAGGCAAGGCGTTCCGCTTCTCCTCGGGGGGCTCCCCCACGGCCCAGATCGCCACCGCGCTCGGTGCGTTCGGCTGGCTGCCCAGCAACCTCGATGCCGTGGTCGTGACGGGCGACGGGCTGATCGCGCGGGACTCCGCGACCGTTCACGGGTTCGCGACCACGGTCGGTGAGAAGTTCGGTGTGCGGTGTGTCGTCGGCCCAGGACCCGAGCAGACCGCAGCGCTCGGTGCCGCCATCCGCGCCGCCGGGTTCAACCCGACCACCCACAAGGTCACCCCGATCGGCCTGCCGCCGTCGTACGACGTCACCGAGGTGATCGACGCCGTGGTCGGCGAGCCCGTCCCCTCTGGTCCCGCAACCCCGAGCCGGCCGGCGACGCGCGCGCACAACCCCGCGTCCGCCGCAGCGGTCGGCGCGTCCCCCGCGCGGGTGTCGGGCGGAACAGCCGTGGCCGCTCCGCCGGAACCTCGCGCCGTCGCGCAGTCCGGGGACGAATCCACCGCCGACTCGACGTCCCGGGCGTCCTGGCTCGTCGCTGCAGCGGTCGGGCTGGCTCTCGTGCTGGTGGCGATCGCCTTCGTGCTGTTCGTCCTCTGAATGCCTGCCCGCCTTCATCGGTGCAGCGGTGGGGTGAGGCGGGCCGATCGTGACGATGGAACATCGGTGACAGAGGGTGGTTGGTGCCGAGCCGGACCCTGTAATTCGGAAATTCATGGTGTTCCGTCAGGGGCCGATTCAGAGCGACAGGTTGATGATGCAGGTCGGCACGGCGTTCGCTCGACGGCTGCGCGACCGCATAACCTGTCACGGTGAGTGAATCAGGCAGCGATCCAGGTCGGTCCCCCTCGGGGCTGCGTGCAGCGCGCCCGGCGGTTGCTCCCCCTCTCCGGGACGACCGGTTGAAATTGTTCGCCTTCACCACGGCGGAGAAGCGCGCGGAGTACTTGTGGGTGCTGCGGGCCTTCGACCACGCCCGCGCCAACTACGTCGTCCTGCTGCACGCCGCCGACGTCGCCCGCATTCTGGACGGCCTCGCCGGCGACGATCTGGCCGGACAACTCGGCGCCGGAGACGTCACTCCCCTACTCGAGCAACTGCACGTCTGGGAAGTGCTCGAACGCAGCTACGACGGAACACGCGCCGCGACGCTGGCCGAATACCGGAACCGGCACTTCGTCTATCAATTCAGCCAGGCCGGCTACCAGGTGTTCCGAGCAGTCGAGGACGCACTGGCGGCCCGGCTCGACGACGCGTCGCTGTCCCGGCTGGCACTGCCCGACCTCCTCGCCGACATGAACGACCTGGCCGCGGCGAACCGCGCGGCCGACAACGACCTGGTGTACCGGAAACTCAACCGTCTCGATGCGACGCTGTCGGACATGGCCGGACGCGCCGCCCAGTTCTACCTGACCCTGGGCGACCTCGTCCGCACCACGGAGATCACGCCGGAGACGTTCATGTCCCACAAGGACGCTCTCCTCACGCACATGCGCGAGTTCAGCTCCGACCTCTCGCGCTATGCACCGAAACTCGCGGCGGCGATCGCGCTCGTGGAAGACACCGGCGTCGAGACGATGGTGGCGCGAGCCGCCGCCAGCGACGAGCGGGTGTTCCTCAGCATCGAAGAGCGCGAAGCCGATTGGCGCGCGCGGTGGGCAGGCCTGACGCATTGGTTCGTCGGGAGCGAGGCCGGTCTCAGCGAGTCGGAACGCCTGCGCGAGGGCACGATGAGCGCCATCGCCGCCGTCCTGTCGCTGCTGCGCCGCGTCACCGAAACCCGCAAGGGTGGTGTCAGCAGGGAGAGCCAATTGCGCCACCTCGCAGGCTGGTTCGCCGCCACTCCGACCGAGGACGCCGCGCATGCGCTGTTCCGAGCCGTGTTCGACCTCGGGCGTCCGCGCCATCTGTCGATGGTGCATCCGGACGCCGACATCATTCCCGACACGCGGTCGTGGTGGGAGGCCCAGCCCGTGGAGATCTCCCGCACGCTCGCCGAGACGGGACGTCCCCCGTCGCCCGGCCTGCCCGCACGGGTGCAGCGCAATGAGGGCAGCGTGCGCCGCCTGCGGGAGGAACAGCTGACCGCACAACGACTTCGCGCCTCCGCCGCCCAGTCGCTCGCCCGGGGCGGAGTCTACGAGCGGGAACTCGACGAGGCCGAAACCGACGTGCTGCTGAGTTTGCTCAACGCCGCACTGACGGCGCGGGTACCGGTCAGCGGCCGCGTGAAGAGCAGCACAGGATCGGAGAACGGCGTGAAACTGACCCTCAGCCCGCACAGCGAATCGACGGTGGTGCGCACCGCCCGAGGACGTCTGCACCTCGACGGACTTCAGGTGAGCGTTCGGTGAAGGCGCGGGAGATCTCGCCGCTCGCCCTCGATTCGTATCAGCGCGCCGCCCGTGTCATCCTGTCGAATCACCTGGTGACACAGACCTATCCGGATCGCATCGCTCTTCCCCTGCTCCGCCGGTGGGCGACCGAACTACGCGACGATCTGATGACGCTCTTCGGGTACCGACTCGACGTCACCGAGACGACCGCCCGGCTGTTCACGGTGAGCGACCGACTCGACGCCGGGACGCCGGCCAAGACGGCCACCGACCGCACGTTCGACCGGTACCGCTACGCCTACCTCGCGTTGGCGCTGGCCGCGCTCGGCCGCGCCGGAAACCAGATCACCCTGTCCGAACTCGCCGATCACGTAGCCGCCGACGCCGCACAGGTCGACGGTGTGGATCTGTCCACGGAACGCGCGTCCGACCGGGACGCCTTCGTCGACGCCGTCGGCTGGCTCGCCGCCCGCGGCGCGATCGCACTCGCCGACGGTGACGCGGGAGGCTGGGCCGCCAATCCCGATGCAGGAGAAGCGCTGTACGACATCGACAGGTCCGTCGTCATCGCCCTGTTCCGGCCGCCGCGCGCACTACAGCATCTCCGGTCCATCCGCGGACTGCTTGCCGGTGCGGACTCCGTGACCGAGGACGACACCTCGGAGTTCGGGACGGCCCGGCCGGTGGACGTGAAGGAGACGGCGCGGCGAGTGCGGCGTGCCCTCGTCGAACGGCCCGTGGTCTACGCCGCCGACCTGGACGATGACGAACTGGTGCAACTCGCACTCCCCCGCACCGCAGCCGATGTCGAGTTGCTCACCGGACTGGTCGCGGAACGGCGGGAGGAGGGCGTCGCGATGATCGACTCCTCCGGACGTCTCTCCGACGTCCGGTTCCCCGGGACGGGAACGGTCGCGCAGGTCGCACTTCTGCTCGCCGGGGAGATCGCCGATCGCGTACTGGATCCCGATGCCCCGGAGACCGCCCGGATGCCGCTGCCGCGGGGCCGGTTCGACGACCTGATCGAACAGGTCGACAGCGCCATTCCGCAGTCCGGGATCTTCGACAGCCTCGCCGGCCACGACGGATTCGAGCCCGAAGACCCCGCCCCCGCGGACCGGCTGTTCCCGGTCGTCGAGGACGAGTGGATCGCCGGCACCGTCCGCACACTGACCGAACGGTTCGGGCGCACATTCGCCGCCGGGTGGCAGGCGGACCCCGACGGTCTGGGACGCGCGGCGCTGGCGCTGCTCGAGCGGCTACGCCTCACCGCGGCGGTACCGGGTGGTGTGCTCGCACTCCCGGCACTCGCCCGCTACCGGGGTGTGGTGGTCACGATCCGCGACCGCACACCCGAGATCGACCTGTTCCAGAGCTCAGCGAACGACAGCGAGGAAGTCACAGCATGACGAGTGCGCGTTTCCGGCCCACCCGCGCCGGGATCATCAACCTCTGGGACTACCGCGATCAGGAGTTCTCCTTCGCCGACGGTCGCCTCGTTCTCCGCGGTCCCAACGGATCCGGCAAGACGAAGGCCCTCGAAGTGCTGTTCCCGTTCGTATTCGACGGCAGGATCGAACCCCGGCGGCTCAATCCGTTCGCCGGCGAGGAACGCACCATGAAGTCGAACCTCCTGTACCGCGGGCAGGAGAGCGCGTACTCGTACGTCTGGATGGAATTCTGCCGCGGCGCGAAGGACGACCCCGAGGCCGTCACCGTGGGCATCGGCATGCGCGCCACCCGCACCAACGACAAAGTCACACGCTGGTACTTCGTGGCCGACGGTCGCGTCGGCGTCGACTTCTCCCTGCTCGGCAGCGACGACCGTCCGCTCACGAAGAAGCAACTGGGCGAACAGATCGGCACCGACTCCATCACCGACCGGCCGCTCGACTACCGCGCCGCCATCGACGCCCGAATGTTCGGGCTCGGCGTCCAGCGCTACGACCAGCTGATCAACCTCATCCTCACGCTCCGGCGACCTCAGCTCGCGAAGAACCTCGACCCCAAGGGACTGTCGCAGGCACTCACCGACGGTCTGCGACCGCTCGACGAGCAACTGGTCCTCGAGGCCGCCCGTTCGTTCAGCGACATGGAGGAGGTCGGCCGAGCGCTCGAGGGGCTGGCCGCGGCGGACCAGGCGGCACAGAGCTTCGTCGGCGTGTACGCGAAATACCTTCGCCAGCAGGCGCGTACGGACGTCGACCACCTCGCGACCCGCCTGGAGGCCGTCCGATCCGGTATCGCCGCCCTCCATGGGGCGGCAGCGGACCGGGCGCGCAGCCAGGAGAGCCGAGCGGCCGCAGAGGAACGCTTCACCGCCGCCGAACGCGCACTCGACCAGGCCAATGCCACCCTGGACGCGCTGAAGCGGTCGACGGCATACGAGGGACGGACACAACTCGACGACCTCGCGCAGGCCGTCTCGACACTCGAGAAATCGACCGAACTGCAGGCCGAGAAGGCACGCAAGGCCAAGGCGACCCTCGAACAGCGGGCCGAGGAACACGACAAGGCCGGTGACGCCGTCGCCCGCGCCGTCGAGGCGCTCACCCACGCCGAAGACGAACTTCACCTCGCCGCCGAGGACGCGGGAATCACCTGGACCGCACTCCCCGAGAACGCGCGCACCGACCAGCTGACCGCGGCGCTGCGCGGGCACACCGAAGAACGGGACGGCGACATCCGCGCGGTCCGGGCCGCACTCGCCACCGTCGAGAGGGCCGCCACCGAACGGACCAGGGCCGACGAGGCGGCACGCCGCGGCCAGGAGCAACTCGACACCGCGAAGGTGGCCGTTCTCGAAGCCGAGACGGCGGTCGAATCGGCCCGCAGCCGGTGCGCCACCGAACTCCGGTCCTGGTGGACGGAACAGTCGTCCCTCTACGCCGAGATCGACACGCCCGCTTCACTGTTCGAGGCCCTGGACACCGCCCTCGGCCTGATAGGCGACGACGACGCCGCCACCCTGTCGGAGACGCTGACCGAACAGACGACGGACGCCGTCGACGCGCTCCGGCTGCGTCGTCAGCAGTACGACCGCGACGTCGCCGCCGCCGAGGAGGCGATCGCCGAACACGAATCCGCCCGTGCGGCCATCGAATCCGAGCACGACGACGCCCCGCCGCTCTCGGCCGCCCGGCAGGACGCCCGGTCCCGGCTGACCGGTGCACCGCTGTGGCGTCTGGTCCGCTTCACCGACAGTGTCGACGCTGCCGCGGCGGCAGGAATCGAGGCCGCACTGCAGGCCGCGAATCTCCTCGACGGCTGGGTGCCCGTCGACGACGCACTCCCCGACGTCGAATCCGAACAGTTCCTCGTGGCCCTTCCGGCCGAGGATCGGCCCACCGGCAAGACCCTCGCCGACGTTCTCGAGGTCGAACAAGACACGGGCGTTCCCGACGATCGCGTGCGCGGGATCCTCGAATCCATCGCCCTCGAATCCCTCGACCTGCCCGAAGGTCCGGTCGGTGTCGCCGAAGACGGTGCGTACCGGCAGGGAATCCAGCGGGGACGCCACACGAAATCGGACGCCGAGTACATCGGAACCACCGCACGGGCCCGCAGGCGCGCCACCCGTATCGCCGAACTCGACAGGATCCTCGAGGAAACCCGGGCGACTCTCGACGAGACCCGTGCGGCCGCGGATGCGGCAGCGGCGCTGCTGTCGCGGACCACCGCGGCGGCGCAGGCCCTGCCCCGCACCGGATCGATCCTCACGGCGCTGAAGAAGGTCACCGAATCCGCCGGCGCACTCCGCAGCCGCTCCGACACGGCGACAGCGGTCGGTCGCGAACTCGACCAGGCCATCGCCGACCTGTCCGCGAAGGAGAAGCAGCTCCGGGTCACCGCGTCCACCCATCGGACTCCGCACGTCGCCCGGGAGATCGACTCGCTCGCCGCGGCCGTCCGGCATTTCGAGAAGCAGGGCGAGATGGTGCAGCGGTGCAGGCGCGAACACGCCAAGGAGGTGGAGCACACCCGCGAGTCCGAAGACCGACTGCACGAGGCGCGCGGCAGCGCGGAGGAGTTCGCGGAAGAAGCTGCCATCGCCGAAGAGGTTCTCGCGCAACAGGTCCAACGCCTCGAGACGCTGCGCGACACGCTGGGAGCGGGGGCCGAGCAGTTGGACCGGCAACTCGAGGAGGCGCACGCGCGGATCGAGGCGTGCAAGAAAGAGCAGCGCGACGCCCGCAAGGCGGACAAGGACGCGGGTGAGGCCATCGGTAAGGCCGAGGGCGCGTACAACACCGCCGTCCAGACGCTCCGGCTGGCGCTCACCGAAACGCACGCCGACGCCGCCCGCCTCGCGCCGTACGCCCGGCGCGACCTACTCGAACTCCTCGGCGTCGACGGCGGCCACACCTGGCCGGCGAGCTCGGCGGCGTGGATGAGTGCCGAACAGCTGGTGTATCGCATCCAGAACGCCGAAGGCGACACCCCGATCCTGCCGCCCGAAGTGGATGCGCTGTTCCACGCACTGGACGGCGCCACCGAATCGGTGCGGGTCAGCGACTCGGCGCGCAAGTCGACGCGCACCGCGCTCACCACCGCGCTGCAGGACTTCGACGCACAATTGGCGGCCGCCGGCCAGGACTACCGGTTGCAGTGGGACGCCCCGGACGGCGTGACCGTGGTGCAGGTGCAGGACGACGAGGGTTACTCGTCGATCGGCGAGTTCGCCGCCCGCATCGCGTCCGCTCGCTCCGATCAGGAACTGCTGCTCACCGAATCCGAGCGTCGCATCCTGGAGGACGCGCTGCTCACGGGTCTCGCACAGCAGATCCACGAACGGACCGTCGACGCCCGCGAACTCATCGCCAGGATGGGCACCGAGATGCGGGAGCGGCGGATGTCGTCCGGCAACACCATCGGTGTCCACTGGGTGCTCGCCGACAACCTCGACGACAGTGCGAAGGCGATCTCCAAACTGCTCGAGCGCGACACCTCGGCGCTGGGGCCGGACGAGCTCGCCACGATGCGCGCCCACTTCGCCCACCAGATCAGGACCGCCCGCGCCGCGCACCCGGAGCGTTCGTACCCGGAGATCCTGGCGTCCGCCCTCGACTACCGGCGGTGGCGGGTGTTCTCGTTCACCCTGATCAGCGGCAACGGCAACGAGGACCGGCTGACCGTCGCCCGGCACAGCGCACTCTCCGGCGGCGAGCAGTCCGTCTCGCTGCACCTGCCGTTGTTCGCCGCAGCGCACGTCATGCTCGATTCGGCAGACCCCCATGCACCGCGACTGCTGGCGCTGGACGAGGCGTTCGCCGGCGTCGACGACAACGGCCGCGCCGAACTGCTCGGCCTCAGCGTGCAATTCGACCTCGACCTGTTCATGACCGGGTTCGACCTGTGGATCACGTACGGCGGCGTGCCGGGGTGTGCGCACTACGATCTGGCGCACTCGACGGCCGAGCAGAGTGTCAGCGCCACGCTGCTCGTGTGGTCGGATGGCGAACTGCTCGCCGAACACGACGGCACCGACCTGGCGCAGGCGCTCGGTTCGCCCCTGCGCCGGCGCGTCCCGACGCCCGCGGAGGGTGCCTTCGAGTTNNGGTTGAGAAGTACTCACGGGCGCCGGAGGCGCACACCGAGCAGGGCGTCCACGGCGGCGGCGAATTCGCCCGGCGCGCTCGTGTCCGAGCCACCGTTGTCGAGGGCGCGACGGGCCCAGCCGTCGAGGGCGTCGAGCGCCTTCGGGGTGTCGAGATCGTCCGCGAGATGCTGGCGCAGCCGGGCGATCGTGTCGGTGGCCGACTGCGCGGACTCGAGTGCGGCGGCGTCCTTCCACAGCTTCAGCCGGGTGTGGGCGTCGGCGAGAACCTGCTCGGTCCACGGACGGTCCTGCCGGTAGTGCCCGGACAGCAGTCCGAGGCGGATGGCGGCCGGGTCGACCCCCTCGCCGCGCAGCTTCGACACGAACACGAGGTTGCCGCGGCTCTTCGACATCTTCTCGCCGTCGAGACCGATCATGCCGGTGTGCACGTAGTGGCGGGCGAAGCGACGGTCGCCCGTGGCCGACTCGGCGTGCGCCGCGGAGTACTCGTGGTGCGGGAAGATCAGGTCGCTGCCGCCGCCCTGCACGTCGAAACCCGAGCCGATGCGGTTGAGGGCGATGGCCGAACACTCGATGTGCCAGCCGGGGCGCCCTGGGCCGAACGGCGACGGCCAGGACGGTTCGCCCGGGCGAACCGCACGCCACACCAGGGCGTCGAGGGGATCTTCCTTGCCGGGGCGGTCAGGGTCACCGCCGCGTTCGGCGAAGAACTTGTCCATCGTCTCGCGGTCGTAGCCGGACTCGTACCCGAACTGCTCCGTCGCTTTGGCGCGGAAGTAGACATCGGGGAACTCGGGGTCGTCGACGACGTAGGCGGCGCCGGACGCGACGAACTTCTCGACCATCTCGATCACTTCGCCGATCGACTCCACCGCGCCGATGTAGTCGCGCGGGGGCAGCACCCGGAGGGCTTCCATGTCTTCGCGGAACAGCGCGGTCTCGCGCATGCCGAGGACGACCCAGTCCTCGCCGTCGCGGTTTGCGCGCTCGAACAGCGGGTCGTCGACGTCGGTGACGTTCTGGACGTAGTGCACGTCGTGCCCGGCGTCACGCCAGATCCGGTTCACCAGGTCGAACGTCAGGTATGTGGCCGCGTGACCGAGGTGAGTGGCGTCGTAGGGGGTGATACCGCACACGTACATCGTGGCCGTGCGCCCGGGAGTGACGGGACGAACCTGCCGGTCAGCGGTGTCGAACAACCGCAGCGGAGGCCCCTGGCCTGGAACGGACGGGACAGCGGTTTCGGACCAAGACTGCATGACAGCGAGCCTAGTGGACCCGCGTTTCCGCCTCGGAGGGAGCCGCCGCCCGCAGGCCGCTGATCGGGTCCGTCAGAACGCGGGCCACGGGATGGGCCGATGACCGTTCGGCCGGGGCATCACCGGCGCCGCGAGGAGGTCCACGGCACGTTCGTACAGGGCGGCGACCTCGTCGGACGTGATGTGCTCACCCAGGCGCGTACCGAAGTCGCCCTCGAGCGAGGAGATCAGTTCGGCGATGTCGACGACGAGGGCACCCGGCACCTCCGTCCCGGCCCACCCCCACAACACGGTCCGCAGCTTGTTCTCCGTGTGCAGGCAGATGCCGTGGTCGACGCCGTAGACGGAACCGTCGAGCCCCTCGAGTGCGTGGCCGCCCTTGCGGTCGGCGTTGTTGATCAGCACGTCGAGAACCGCCATCCGCTGCAGCCGCGGGTCGTCGGCGTGGATGAGCGCGACCGGTTCGCCGTCCATGTCGGTGGCGCGCAGGATCTCGAACCACCCCTCGGGGACGGCGTCGGGGGCGCAGATGTCGACGAGGTCGAGACCGCCGGGGTCGTCGGCGTGCCGGTCGGGGGTGTCGACCCACCGCTGCACCATCCCCGGGCCGAACGGACCGTCCCGCAAGAGAGTGCGGGGAATCACACCCCATCCGAGCTGCTCGGACACGAGGTACGACGCGTATTCACGTCCGGCGAGCGTGCCGTCCGGGAAGTCCCACAACGGACGCTCCCCGCGGACCGGCTTGTACACGCAGCGGACGGTGTTCTCGCCCTCGACCGCGTCGCACACCAGGGTGGCGTTACTGGCGTGGGTGATCTGGCCGATGAGGGTCAGCTCGCCGGACTCCAGAGGATCGGACTCCTCGGCAGTCAACCGTCAGTCCTCCTCGTCCATCTCCGGGGTGAGGCCGAAGCTCTGGCCGCGGCGGTACCCGTTGGTCCGGATGCAGATGTGCCCCTCCGGGGCCAGCGGCTCACCGCACAGCGGGCACGGCGCGCGCCCGGCGGCGATGACCCGCTCGGACCGCAACGAGAAGTCCCGCGCCTGCAACGGGGTGAGGAACACGCGCACGGCGTCCGGTCCGTCCTCGGAGTCGTCGAGTACGACGGACTCGTCGAACTCCGTTTCGCTGACGGCGAGCAGTTCCACCACGACGGCTCCGGCGTCCGCGTCCCACCCCAGGCCCATCGTGCCGACCCGGAACTCGGCGTCGATCGGGGTGACGAGGGGGCTCGCGTCGTCGAGTTCGGCCCCCTCCGGGGGAACCTCCGTCCCGAACCGGCGGTGCACTTCCTCGAGGAGGAGCCCCATCCGGTCGGCCAGTACCTGGACCTGCTGTTTCTCCAGCAGGACGCTGATCACTCGCGCCTCGTGTACTGCCTGGAGATAGAACGACCTGTCGCCGGGCTCACCCACCGTCCCGGCAATGAATCGGTCAGGAGTGCGGAATACGTGAATTGCGCGTGACATTGCACCTCCTTCAGCTGGAGCCGGGCCCTACTGCGGCGCTGCCCACTCGTTGTTCCGTCTCGGACTGTTCCTCGCAGCATGTTGCGTTCATTATCCGTCAATCGTCACCAGCGGGGTCCGCCTAATACTCACAGGCGGACCTCCCCGCCGGGCACCGATCCGGATACTTCGGCGCGGGCGCCGTCTCCGGACACCGGTGGCGTGTTCACTCCGGACAGATCGGCCCCGGTGTCGTTCATCTTCAGCACGTACGGACGGGTGGAGGTGTACCGGACGACGCTGATCGAGGCCGGCTCGGCGACGATCCGTTGGAATCCGTCGAGGTGCGCGCCGAGAGCGTCCGCGAGGACCGACTTGATGACGTCGCCGTGCGAGCACGCCACCCACACGACGTCGCGGCCGTGCAGTTCCGCGAGCCGCGCGTCGTGCTCGCGGACCGCGGCGACGGCGCGCGCCTGGACCTGCGCCAGACCTTCCCCTCCCGGGAACACCGCGGCCGACGCGTGCTGCTGCACGATCTTCCACAGCGGTTCCTCGAGCAGGACCTTCAGCTCGCGACCCGTCCACTCGCCGTAGTCGACCTCGACCAGCCGATGTTCCACCACGGGGGTCAGGCCCCGGGCCCGGGCGAGCGGTTCCACGGTCTGCTCGCACCGCAGGAGCGGCGAATGCACGATCTCCTCGATCGCCACGTCGGCGAGCCGGGACACGATGGCCTGCGCCTGCTCGCGGCCGCGGTCGTCGAGTTCGACTCCCGGTGACCGGCCGGCAAGCGTGTGTGCAGTGTTCGAGGTCGACCGCCCGTGGCGCAGCAGCACAACTGTCATTGGCCCAGCCTAGTGTCGTGCACTCCCCGGCCGCCCGATCTCAGGTGGCCGACACGACGCCGGTCGAGAGAAGCGACAGGACGATCACGCCGAGGATGATGCGGTAGCCGACGAACCAGTACATCGAGTGGTCGACGACGAAACGGAGCAGCCACGCGATCGACGCGTAGCCGATGGCGAACGCGATCGCGGTGGCGACGAGGAGCTGCGGGCCGCTCGCGTTGAGACCTTCACCGGCCGGTTCGAAGGCGTCCGGCAGGCTGAACAGCCCGGACGCGACGACCGCGGGGATCGCGAGAAGGAAGGAGTAGCGCGCCGCGGCTTCGCGGGTGAGTCCGAGGAACAGGCCGGCGCTGATCGTGCCGCCCGACCGCGAGACGCCCGGGATCAGGGCGAGCGCCTGGGCCGAACCCATGATGATGCCGTCCTTGGCGCGCAGGTCCTCGACGGGACGCACCTTCCGCCCGTAGTACTCGGCCGCCGCGATGACCAACGCGAACACGATCAGCATGGTGGCGATCAGCCACAGGTTGCGGGCACCGGTGCGGATCTGGTCCTTGAACAGGAAGCCGAGCACACCCACCGGGATCGTGCCGATGATCACATACCAGCCCATCCGGTAGTCGAGGTCACCGCGATGCTCGGGGTGAAACAGTCCCCGGAACCACCCGGCGATGATTCGTCCGATGTCGCGGGCGAAGTAGATGAGCACCGCGGCTTCCGTGCCGAGCTGGGTGACGGCGGTGAAGGACGCACCGGCGTCGTCTCCGAAGAAGACCTCCGACACGATCCGGAGATGGCCGGACGAGGAGATCGGCAGGAACTCGGTCAATCCCTGGACGGCACCGAGGACAATCGCCTGGAGCCAGGACATCGCCTCGCCCATCACTCACCGGTCCCGAGGTCGAATGTGCCGCTCTGACGCCAATTTCCCATGTCGCGTTCGTAATTCACCGGCGCCACGGTACCGGGGAGGGTGACCTCCGGCAGAATCCGGCGTGGCAGGACCCCTGCCACGCGATACCCCACTACTCTGCACCTGTGGTGGCCGGTTCCGGGGGGCACCAGCATCTTCGGGGGCGACGCCGGGGTTGCAGCTACGGTACGAGACGCAGGCGGTTATGGAACAGAGATCGGTCGGAGCAAGCGGGTTGCGAGTGTCACGGCTCGGCCTGGGCACGCTCACGTGGGGTCGGGACACGGACGGCGACGAGGCGGCGGCGCAGATCGCGGCGTTCGTCGATGCGGGCGGAACGCTCGTCGACACCTCGCCCGCGTACGGCGACGGTGTGGCGCAGCGGATCCTGGCGGAACTGCTCGACGACGTGGTGCCGCGAACGGAACTCGTCCTGAGCTCGAGTTCCGGGATCAACCCGTCGGGTCCCTCGCGGATCGACTGCTCGCGACGGGGTCTCGTCGCCCAGCTCGACGCCACCCTGCGCGAGCTCGGCACCGACTACCTGGACATGTGGCAGGTCGCCACGTGGGATCCGTTCACGCCGGTCGACGAGGTCGCCGCCACACTCGATTTCGCGGTGGCGAGCGGCCGGGTCCGGTATGTCGGGGCGCGGGGTTACCTCGGGTGGCAGCTGGCCACCGCGGCAGGCGCGTCCCGCGGCACCACGCTCGTCGCCACCCAGGTGGAGTACTCGCTGCTCGCCCGGGGAGTCGAGGAAGAACTCGTTCCGGCCGCGGTGCATCACGGGATCGGTGTGTTCGCTGCCGTGCCGCTCGCCCGCGGGGTCCTGACCGGCAAATACCGCAACGGCATCCCCGTCGATTCACGCGGTGCCGACGACGCGCACGCGCAGGACGTCCAGAGTTACCTGACCGACTCCTCCGTCCGGGTGGTCGACGCGGTCGTGACCGCGGCCGACGGGCTCGGCACCTCCCCGCTGGCCGTCGCGCTCGCGTGGGCGCGCGACCGTCCGGGTGTCGCGAGCGCGGTCGTCGGGGCCAGAGACATTGCACAGCTGACCGGTGTGCTCGTTGCCGAGGAACTGGAGTTGCCCGCCGCGATCGCGGCGGCGCTCGACGACGTCAGCGCCTAGCGTGTACAGGAGCCGGCAGACGTGCACCTGCAGTTCACGTGCAGGGCAGGCTAACCTGGTGCTCACCGGCCGACGCCCGTAGATCTGCAGGAGAGTCCATGACCACGCTGAACGAGGCCGACGCGGCCGATCGCCAAACCGTCGGCTTCGCCGAGCGCATCAAGGCCGGGACGGACGCCGCTCACCGGGAGACCGAGCAGTCCCGGTTCGTCGGGGCCCTCCTCGCCGGTGAACTCACCTCGGACGGCTACGCCGAACTGCTCGCGCAGACCTACCTCGTCTACCGCGAACTCGAGGACGCCGGGCGCACCCACACCGGCAACCCCGTCGCGTCGCCGTTTCTGCACGACGAACTGCTGCGGGTTCCGTCGCTGGAAGCGGATCTCGAATTCCTGCGCGGGCCGTCGTGGCGCGAGACGGTGTCCGCGCTGCCCGCCACCACCCGCTACGTGGAGCGGCTCCGCGAGGTGGCGTACGAGTGGCCCGCCGGTTTCGTTGCGCACCACTACATCCGGTACATGGGAGACCTGTCGGGTGGGCAGATCATCCGGCGCATGCTCGAACGCGCCTACGGGTACACCACCGACGGCCTGCAGTTCTACATCTTCGGCGAGATCCCGAAACCGAAGGTGTTCAAGGACACCTACCGCGCGAAACTCGACGCCGCGCCCCTGACTCCGGAGGACCAGCAACGGGTGATCGACGAGGTCAACCTTGCCTACCGTCTCAACGGCGACCTGTTCGCCGCCCTCGAAGCGGACATCGACCGGTACCTCGCACGATGAGATCGGTGTTCCGGACCCGCACGGACAGGTCGCTGTTCGCCGTCCTCGTCCTGCTTCTCGTGTCCGCGGTGGGGGTGTCGGCCTGCGCTTCCGGCGCCGGTGACAGCGCCGGCGGCACCGGCGGTGCGCGCACGGCGGTCCTCGACGACCTGAATCCCGAACCTCTCGCGTCCCCCGCCACGCCGGTGCTGCCCGTCACGGTCCGCAGTTTCGACGGGGTGGACGTGACGATCACGGACGCGAGCCGGATCGTGACCGCGGACCGCTACGGAACGCTCACCGAGACGGTCTTCGCGCTCGGACTCGGCGACAACGTGGTGGGCCGGGACATCGCCTCCGAGTTCCCGGCCGCACAGGACGTGCCGGTGGTGACCCCGGGCGGGCAGTCCCTCAACGCCGAGGCCATCCTCGACCTGGCTCCGACGGTGATCCTCACCGACACCAGCATCGGACCGCAGGCCGTGCAGGATCAGCTGCGGACCGCCGGTGTTCCGGTCGTCTTCTTCGATCCGACGCGGACCCTCGAGGGTGTGCCCGGCCAGATCACGGCGGTGGCGAATGCGCTCGGTGTGCCCGAGCAGGGCCGCGAACTCGCGGCCCGCACCGAGAGTGAGATCGCGGCCGCCCGGAGTCGCGCCCCGCAGGGCGACGAGCCGCTGAAGATCGCGTTCCTCTATCTGCGCGGCACCGCGATCACCATGATCGGCGGTCCGGGGTCGGGTGCCGACTCGCTGATCGACGCGCTCGGCGCCGTCGACGCGGGCACCGCATCGGGCATCACGCAGCAGTTCGCGCCGATCACCAGCGAGGCCCTGATCGCCGCCGCCCCCGACGTCCTCCTGATGATGACGGGCGGGCTCGAATCGATCGGCGGCATCGAGGGACTCGAGAAGATCCCCGGCGTGGCGCAGACTCCGGCGGGCAAGAACCGGCGCGTCGTGGACATGCAGGACGGGGTGCTGCTCAGCTTCGGCCCCAACACGGGCCGTGTTCTCGGCGCGTTGGCCGACGCCGTCTACCCGACCGCCAATCCATGACCGTCGAAGACCTCCGCGCTCCGGGTAAGCCTTCCTCACGTACTCGAACCGGTGCCGTCCTCGGCGGCCTGCTGATCGCCCTCGTTGTCGCCGCCGTTTTCTCGGCCTGCATCGGACAGGTGCCGACCGGACCCGGAGAGGTTCTCGGCAGCATCCTGCACCGCATCGGCCTGGATCTCGGACCGATGCCCGCGCACCCCAGCGGTGAGGTGACGCTGTGGGAGGTCCGGTTCCCGCGGGTGGTCCTCGCCATCCTGGTCGGGGCGGCGCTCGGATGCGCGGGTGCGCTGCTGCAGGGGGTGTTCGCCAACCCGCTCGCCGAACCGGGTGTCATCGGGGTGTCGGCCGGCGCCGCGGTCGGCGCCAGCGCCGCCATCGTGGTCGGCGGCGCGTTCGCGGCCGGGTGGACGGTGGCCGCGGCCGCCTTCGTCGCCGGACTGATCACCACCGTCGCCGTCTACGTCCTCTCCCGGCACGAGGGCCGCACCGAGGTGGTCACCCTCGTCCTCACCGGTGTGGCGGTCAACGCGTTCGCCGGCGGCCTCATCGCCTTCTTCACGTTCGTCGCGTCCCCTGCGGCGCGCGATCAGATCGTCTTCTGGCAACTCGGCAGCCTCAACGGGGCCACCTGGAACGCGGTCGCGGTGGTGGCGCCGATGACTGTCGCCGGGATCGCCGCCACGATGATGATCGCTGGGAAACTCGACCTGCTGTCCCTCGGCGAGAGCGCGGCCCGGCACCTCGGCCTCGACGTCGAGCGGCTGCGTCAGATCGCCGTGCTGATCGTCGCCCTGCTCGTCTCGTCCAGCGTCGCCTTCACCGGCATCATCCTGTTCGTCGGACTGGTGGTCCCGCACCTGATGCGCATCGCCGTCGGGCCCGGCCACCGGGCCCTGATTCCGGCGAGCGCGCTGTGCGGCTCGCTCGTGCTGCTCCTCGCCGACCTGGGCGCCCGATCGCTCGTGGCGAACGCGGACCTCCCGCTCGGCATGCTGACAGCCCTCGTCGGCGGGCCGTTCTTCTTCTGGTTGCTGCGCCGCACCCGGGCCAGCCAGGGCGGGTGGGCATGAGTCCGGCATCCCGCCCTCTCCGCACCCGCATCGGCGAAGCCATCGAGCAGAGCCTGTTCCGACGGACCGACCCGATGCCCCCGCCGCGCTCCTCGGGGGCCGTGACGCTGCGGGCGGTCGGCATCGCGGTCACCCGCGGGGGCAGGCCCGTGCTCGAGGACGTCTCCGTGGACGTGCGGATCGGGGAGGTCCTCGTTCTCGTCGGCCCCAACGGGGCGGGCAAGTCGACGCTCCTCGCGGCGCTGTCGGGCGATCAGGACGTGCATTCGGGAACCGTGCACCTCGACGACCGGACCCTCGGCGACTGGACGACGCTCGAGATGGCTCAGCGCCGGGCGGTCCTCCCCCAGCAGAACACGGTCGGATTCTCGTTCACCGCCCGTCAGGTGATCACGATGGGCCGCTCACCGTGGGCACGCACACCCCGCTCCGACGACGACGCCGCCGCGATCGCCGAGGCCATGCGGATCTGCGACGTCGTGGCGTTCGCCGACCGGCCGTTCACGGCGTTGTCGGGTGGCGAACGTGCGCGGGTGGCACTGGCGCGGGTGCTGGCGCAGCGCACCGAGACGATCCTGCTCGACGAGCCCACTGCCGCCCTCGACCTCGGCCACCAGGAGACCGTGATGCGTCTCGCCCGCTCCCGTGCGGAGCAGGGCACCGCGGTGGTGGTCGTCCTCCACGACCTCGCGCTCGCCGCCGCGTACGCGGACCGGATCGTGGTCCTCGAGCAGGGACGTGTCGCCGCCGACGGGCCTCCCGCCGACGTCCTGTCCGAGGACCTGCTGACCCGGGTGTACGGGCACCCCGTCGAGGTCATCGAGCACCCGGTGACCGGTGCGACCCTCGTCCTCCCCCGCCGCGATCAGCGCTAGACCGCGGGATTCACAGCCCGTCGATGACCGCCCCGAGACGGCTGAGCACCGCACGCACGGTGATCCCGTCCTCCGGCCCTGCCACGTGCGAATCGGGATCGGACACGGCATCTCTCACGACGGCGACGATGCTGCGTTCATCGGTCAGGTCGATCTCCCGGACCGAGCGCCGCGCCGACGCCACGATGTCGTCCGGAGCCGGAACCTCGGTTTCGACGTCGGCGCGGTAGACCTCGACGTGCATCGTGCTCTTGCGCACCCGGAATGCGTAGGAGTTACCTTCTGCGGTCCGGCCGAAGCCGTGTGCGTGCGGTCCTACCGAGATGTCTTCGACGGTGAACGTGGGTGTTTCGGGTATTTCCACGGTCTTCTCCTCGATGACCTGGGCCGGCGATCGGGAAACCGCCGGGCGCGGGGTCGATGTTTCTCACGGTATCGCCTCGGCACCCGCTCGGCACCGACCGCGTTCGTGGGCGTTTCGCGGATCAGGGATGCTTGTGGGCAGTTGTGCAGGTGTAGGTCGATGAGAGAACCCCGAGGAGCAGCACATGGGTAGACCGGGAGCGCGCGTCGTCGCCTCGTGTATCGGAGTGGCATTTCTACTGGTCACGGGTTGTTCGTCGAACTCCGACGAGGATCAGGCGATCACGATCGCGCCCGCGAGTGCCGCACAGTCCCCGGCCCAGAACACCACGCCCGCCGGTGTCGTCCACCCGGTCGGCCTGCCGATCGAATCCACCACATTCGACACCGAGACCCGCACGACCGTCGTCCTGGGCGGCGAAGGCAACCAGATCCTGCTGTTCCCGGCCGGCGATTTCACGGCGCCTCCACGGGTGATTCCGCTGGACGACACCGTCGCCCAGGTCTCCCTCGCCCCCGGTGGTGTGGCGTTACTCGCCATGAACACGCAGGTAGGACGCCTGGACCTGCGCACGGGCGAGCTGACGTTCGTCCCGGCCGACGGCGACGTCCGGTCGGTCGCCCAACTGCCCGACGGGCGGCTGGCGATGGGCCTGGGCAATGGCGAGATTCACATCGTGAACACCGAGACGAACGAGTCACAGGTGATCGGCGGCCTCACATCCGTCGACGGGCTTGCCGTCGTCGGCGACTCGCTCACCGCGCTCGACCGTGGTCAGACGTCCGTCACCGCCATCGACGTCCCCGCTGCCGCGCTCGGTGTCGCGCTGCGCGCCGGGGAAGGCGCGACGCAGCTCACGACCGATCACTACGGACGGATCCTCGTCACCGACACCACCGGCGACGAACTGCTCGCCTACACCACCGACACACTGATGCTCCGCCAGCGGTTCCCCGCCGGGCTCGCGCCGTACGCCGTCGCTTACGACGACACCGCCGACCGGGCGTGGGTCACGCTGACCGAGACCAACGAAGTGGTGGGATTCGACCTGTCGAGCGGTGTCGGCGTGGAAACGGCACGGTATCCCACCGTCCGGCAGCCGAACTCTGTCACTGTGGATACCGTGAACGGTGACCTCCTGATCGGTTCCGCGACGGGAGACGGCCTGCAGCAGATCCCGACGAGGAGTTCGTAGATGGCATCGCATTCACGTCGACTCCCCTCCGGGTGGGAGATCGAATCCGAGGACTTCGAGTACGTGCCGCTCCGGCTGCCACCCGATGTCACCCGTATCAGCGCTTCGATGAGGTTGGCCATCCAGGCGGAGTTCGGTGGCTGGGAGCTGTCCCGAGTCCGCCTGTACTCCGACGGAAGCCGCCGTGTGCTGCTCAAACGAAGGAAGACCGCTCATCATGTCCCCGACCCCGCAATCTAGGGAGACCTCTTTGTACCACCTGCTCTTACGGGTGATGTTCCGCGTTCCTCCGGAGCGGATTCATCACCTGGCCTTCGCTGCGATGCGCCTGGTCACGCGGTTCTCACCGCTGCGTCAGCTCGTCGGCAAGGTTCTCGTCGTGGACGATCCGGTACTGCGGAACACCGTGTTCGGACTCGACTTCCCGGCACCGCTCGGACTGGCCGCCGGGTTCGACAAGGATGCGACCGGCGTCGACGCGTGGGGTCCCCTCGGCTTCGGGTTCGCCGAGGTGGGCACCGTCACCGCCCAGGCCCAGCCCGGCAACCCGGCTCCCCGCCTGTTCCGGCTGCCCGCGGACCGCGCCCTGATCAACCGGATGGGTTTCAACAACCACGGCGCAGGCAATGCCGCCAACCACCTCCGTCAGCGCCGGGCCGGTGTCCCGATCGGCGCGAACATCGGCAAGACCAAGATCGTCGACGCCGCGGACGCTCCGGCCGATTACACGGCGAGCGCGCAACTTCTGGGCCCGCTGGCCGATTTCATGGTGGTCAACGTCAGCTCACCGAACACCCCGGGACTGCGGGACCTGCAGGCCGTCGAATCTCTCCGGCCTCTCCTGCGTGCCGTTCTCGACTGCGTGACCGTCCCGGTTCTGGTGAAGATCGCCCCCGACCTGTCCGACGACGACGTCGACGCGGTCGCGGATCTCACGCTCGAACTCGGCCTGGCCGGCATCGTCGCGACCAACACCACCATCCGCCGAGACGGGCTGAACACCCCGGACGACGAGGTGTCCGCGATCGGCGCGGGCGGGTTGTCGGGACCTCCGGTCGCCGAACGATCCCTCGAGGTCCTCCGCCGCCTGCACGCGCGGGTAGGTGATCGCCTGGTGCTGATCTCCGTCGGCGGCATCGAGACGGTCGACCAGGCGTGGGAACGGATCCTGGCCGGGGCGTCTCTCGTGCAGGGTTACACCGGCTTCATCTACGGCGGGCCGTTCTGGGCTCGCCGCATCCACAAGGGGCTGGCCCGGAAGGTGCGCGAGGCCGGCTACTCCTCCGTCGCCGATGCGGTCGGCGCCGGCGCCGTGCGCTGACACGGACCGTACAAGGACCGGTGGCCGGCGAATCCCGAGGATTCGCCGGCCACCCGTGTCTTCCTTCAGCTACCGAGCTACTGCTCGTACGTCCCCTGGATCTTCGCGCGAGCGATCGCATGCGAGAACAGGTTGAAACCCAGGAACGCCGGCGTCGAGTCGGCCGTGACCCCGTCGAGAGTCTCCACGTCGAGCGCGTGGACCACGAAGATGTAGCGGTGCGGTCCGTGCCCTTCCGGCGGGGCCGCGCCGAGGAAACGACGCAATCCGGCGTCGTTCTTCAGCGTGATCGCACCGCTCGGGAGCCCGGTTCCGTCGTCGTCGCCTGCGCCGCTCACCAGCGTGGTCGTGTCGGCCGGAATGTTGGCGACCGCCCAGTGCCAGAATCCGGACGCCGTCGGCGCGTCGGGGTCGTACACCGTCACCGCGAAGCTCTTGGTCTCGGCGGGGAACCCCGACCACGACAGCTGCGGTGAGTTGTCGTAGCCGCCGGCGCCGAAGATTCCGCTGACCTGGTCCTTGTTCAGCGGCTGTCCGTCGGTGACGTCGGTGGAGGTCAGCTCGAAACTCGGCAGGTCGGGAAGTGCCTCGTACGGGTCGTGTGACATGCGGTTCCTCTCTTGTCGCGTATCGGTTCTCGGATCAGCTGTGGAGCAGAAAATGTTCCAGCACGCGTGTACCGAACAGTAGTGCGTCGACCGGCACCCGTTCGTCGACACCGTGGAACAGCGCGCTGAAATCCAGGTCGGCGGGCAGCTGCAGCGGAGCGAACCCGAAGCACCGGATGCCGAGCTTCGCGAACGCCTTGGCGTCGGTGCCACCCGACAGCATGTAGGGCACGGTCCGGGCACCGGGATCGTGCGCGAGGATCGCGTCGTTCATGGCGTCCACGAGGTGCCCGTCGAACGTGGTCTCGTAGGAGTCGAGCTTCGTGATCCATTCGCGCTGGACGTCCGGCCCGATGAGCTCGTCGACCGCCGCCTCGAACTCCGCCTGCCTGCCGGGCAGGATCCGGCAGTCGACGACGGCCTCGGCGGTCTGCGGGATGACGTTGGCCTTGTAGCCGGCCGAGAGCATGGTCGGGTTCGCGGTGTCGCGGAGGGTGGCGCCGATGATGTTGGCGATGGTGCCGAGTTTCGCGAGGGTGCCGTCGAGGTCGGGCGACTTCGGGTCGAAGTCGAGTCCGGTCTCCTCACCCGCCGCTTCGAGGAATTCGGCCACCGAATCGGAGATGACCAACGGGAACGTGTGCGCGCCCAGCCGGGCGACCGCCTGCGCCAGGATGGTGACGGCGTTGTCGGTGTGCAGGAACGAGCCGTGCCCGGCGCGGCCCTTGGCCGTCAGCCGCATCCATCCGAGACCCTTCTCGGCGGTCTCGACGAGATAGAGCCTGCGGTCGGTGCCGTCCGGTCGCGGAACGGTAAGGGAGAAACCGCCGACCTCACCGACCGCCTCCGTGACACCCTCGAACAGATCGGGCCGATTCTCGACGAGCCACTGGCAGCCGTACTTGCCACCGGCCTCCTCGTCGGCGACGAAGGCGAACACGAGGTCGCGGGGAGGAACGATCCCCTCGGCCTTGAACTGGCGGGCGACCGCCAGGATCATCCCGACCATGTCCTTCATGTCGACGGCGCCGCGACCCCACACGTAACCGTCCTCGACGGCTCCGGAGAACGGGTGCACGCGCCAGTCGGCGGGCTCGGCGGGAACGACGTCGAGGTGGCCGTGCAGCATGAGGGCGCCGCGGTCGGGGTTCGAGCCCTTCAGCCGGGCGAACACGTTGCCGCGGCCCGGTGCACCCGACTCCACGTACTCGGTCTCGTAGCCCACTTCCTGCAGCTGGGCCGCTACCCACTCCGCACACTCGCGTTCGCCCTTCGTCGTGGCGAGCTCTCCGGTGTTGGACGTGTCGAAGCGGATCAGTGAACTGACGAGATCCACGACTTCGGCTTCGGCGCGACCCTGGCCTGGGGTTTCCTGTGTAGTTGGCACTCCACTTTCCTACCACCGGAACAGCGGAAACGCTCAGGTGAGAGGGGCGATTTGGGCCGTGGCGGTTCATCGGTTAATCTTTTGCAGCACCCAGGAAATGGGGGCAAGCAAGTCCGAGTGGCGGAATGGCAGACGCGCTAGCTTGAGGTGCTAGTGTCCTATTAACGGACGTGGGGGTTCAAGTCCCCCCTCGGACACTCTGAGTTGAGACAGACGAAAAGGCCCCGGTTCATCGAACCGGGGCCTTCTTCGTGAGAGGGCGAAGTTCGATGGGTGAAACAACGACGACGATCGATCCGGCGGATCTCGAGATCTGCCTGAAGGTTCTCGATCAGGCGGCGGAACTCGACGATGCGGATCCCCACTCCGTCACGGTCCAGCGCGCCGTCGGTCACCTCTTCAAGAAGTTGAAGAAACGCAGGCGGCTCGCGGCCCGCGACGCCGTCTCCGAGGCCGACCGTCAGGTCGTCGCCGCCACCGCGACAGGTTCCCCCGATCGGATCGACGACGAGACCGCGGGCATCCCGCTCACGTCGAACGCCGAGGGCGCATCCGCGGGCACCCTCATCCGGCCCCGCCCGTGCTACATCTGCAAGCAGCGCTACACCCGGGTCGACGCCTTCTACCACCAGCTGTGCCCCGACTGCGCGGCCAGGAGCCGCGCCAAGCGGGACGCGCGCGCCGACCTCACCGGCCGCCGGGCGCTGCTGACCGGCGGTCGCGCCAAGATCGGCATGTACATCGCCCTGCGTTTGCTCCGCGACGGAGCCCACACGACGATCACGACACGTTTCCCCAACGACGCCATCCGCCGGTTCAAGGCGATGGAGGACAGCAGCGAGTGGATCCACCGGCTGCGCGTCGTCGGTATCGATCTGCGCGACCCGGCGCAAGTCGTCGCGCTGGCCGACTCCGTTGCCGCGCAGGGCCCGCTGGACATCCTGATCAACAACGCCGCGCAGACGGTGCGGCGCTCCCCCGGCGCCTACAGCGCGCTGGCGGATGCCGAGTCCGGGGCCCTTCCCTCCGGCGACCTGCCCGACGTCCTGACGTTCGGCAAGACGAGCGACGCCCACCCGGCGGCACTCGCCGGTTCGCTGTCCGACGTGTCCGCGATGGCAGGTGCCGCATTGTCCCCCGACGCGGTGAGCTCGCTCGCACTGGTCGCGAAGTCGGCATCCCCCGATCGCATCGACCAGGGTCTCGCGATCGACGCCGGCGGACTCCTGCCCGACCTCGCGCACACGAACAGCTGGGTCCAGACGGTCGAGGAAGTCGACCCGATCGAGCTGCTCGAGGTGCAGTTGTGCAACTCGGTCGCCCCGTTCATCCT
Source organism: Rhodococcus sp. LB1 (assembly GCF_001583455.1). Lineage (NCBI taxonomy): Bacteria > Bacillati > Actinomycetota > Actinomycetes > Mycobacteriales > Nocardiaceae > Rhodococcus > Rhodococcus sp. LB1. The sequence continues at coordinate 118,564 of NZ_LTCZ01000441.1, forward strand.
CGTGTCCCGACTGCGGCCCGCGATGGCGGCGGCAGGCGCCCGCCGCAAGTACGTGGTGAACGTCTCCGCGATGGAGGGCCAGTTCAGCCGCGCCTACAAGGGTCCGGGGCATCCGCACACCAACATGGCGAAGGCCGCGCTGAACATGCTCACCCGCACCAGCGCCAAGGAGATGCTCGAGGACGGCATCCTCATGACCGCGGTGGACACCGGGTGGATCACCGACGAGCGGCCGCATTACACCAAGATGCGGCTGGCCGACGAGGGCTTCCACGCCCCTCTCGACCTGGTCGACGGCGCTGCCCGTGTCTACGACCCCATCGTCCAGGGCGAGCAGGGCGTCGATCTGCACGGCTGCTTCCTGAAGGACTACGAGCCCTCACCCTGGTGATCGAGCACCGCTCGGATCCACCTACGAGAGCATCGACACAGCCGGAGCACACTCCGACACGGGGATAATAGGGGTCGTACCGATACCTGCACATGGAGGCGCTTCATGGCGATAGCCGTTGTCCACCGAGACAGCCCGGAAGGCCGGGCGGCCATCGTCCACGCCGCCCGCGAGGCTGTGCAACGACGGGAACAGCTGCTCGTCCTCCACGTCCTCGACGACGACCCCGGGCAGGACGCCGAGTCCGACCGGTCCGCCCTGCGCGCCGAGATTCAGGCCACGCTCGAGAGTGGCGGGGTCGGCGAGTCGTCGTGGGAGCTGCGCACCAACGAGCACGACGGTGATCAGGTGAGCGCACTGCGCGCACTGGTCGACAGCAGCGGTGCGGATCTGCTCGTCGTGGGGACCCGGCGCATGTCCCCGATCGGCAAGTTCCTCCTGGAACGATGGCTGCAGCGCCTCCTCCTCGAGGTCGACATTCCGATCCTGGTGGTCAAGGAAGACGTGCGCGGCACCGCCTGAGCCCGTTACCCGGCGGACCCGGCCGGGCGACGCCTACGATGGCGTATGGGGGAAATTCGGATGTCAGGGGTGCATCGATGGGGAGCGTCTTCTACGAGGTCGTCGCCGACGCCACTGCCGTCGCACACCTGATCTTCATCCTCTACGTCGTCTGCGGCGGGTTTCTCGCCTGGCGCTGGCCGCGCACCATCGCCCTCCACCTCGCTGCGGTCGCCTGGGGGTTCACCGGCCTCCTCGTCGGCATCGACTGCCCGCTGACCCACCTGGAGAGCTGGGCCCGGGTCCGCGCCGGGCAGGACCCACTCCCCTCGTCCGGGTTCATCTCCCACTACCTCACCGGGGTCGTCTACCCGGAATCCGCCGCGGGAGCGATCCAAACTCTCGTCGCGCTCGGCGTCGTCACCTCGTGGGTCGGCTACGTCGTCCTGCGGCTCCGCACCCGGATACCCCTCACACCCACCCACCCCGGCGGTACCGGCGTCTGATCTCGCGCTTCCCTACCGACGAGTAGGGTCGTGTCATGACAGACAGCGCACGTGAATTGGATCTCGTCGTCTACGGGGCCACCGGCTTCGTCGGCACACTTCTCGCCGACTATCTCGCACAGCACGCCCCGGACGGCGTGCGGATCGCGCTCGCGGGGCGGACAGCCGCAAAACTCGAAGCGGTGCGGTCCTCGCTCGGTCCGCGCGCGGCGCAATGGCCCCTCATCGTCGCGAACTCCGACGACGCCGCGTCGCTCGCAGCCCTGGCGGGACGCACCCGGGTGGTCGCGACGACGGTCGGGCCGTACGCCAAGTACGGACACGCCCTCGCGTCGGCGTGCGCCGAGGCGGGCACCGACTACGTCGACCTCACCGGAGAGGTGCTGTTCGCCCGCGAGAGCATCGACGCCAACCACGATCGGGCCCGCGAGACCGGCGCCCGGATCGTCCACTCCTGCGGGTTCGACTCCATTCCGTCCGACCTCGGGGTGCACGTCCTGCACGAGAAGGTCCGGGAGGACGGCGCCGGCGAACTCACCGACACCACCCTGGTGGTCACGTCCGTGCGCGGCGGCGTCAGCGGCGGCACGATCGATTCGCTGCGCACACAGGTGGACGTGTCGAAGAAGAATCCGGCGTCGCGGCATCTCGCGGCGTCGCCGTACTCGCTGAGCCCCGACCGATCGAAGGAACCGGACCTCGGCAAGCAGTCCGACATGAGCGTGGTCAACGGCGAGGACATCGCACCCGGCCTGAAGGGGTGGAAGGCCCCCTTCTTCATGGGTCCCTACAACACCCGGGTCGTGCGGCGCAGCAACGCGCTCCGTGACTGGGCCTACGGTCGGGAGTTCAAGTACCGCGAGGTCATGAACGTCGGAAGCTCCCCGATCACACCGGTGATCGCGGGTGCGGTGGCGGCCGGCCTCGGCGGGTTGATCGTCGGAATGGCCCTCCCGCCCACCCGGTACGTCCTCGACCGCGTTCTGCCCTCACCGGGCGACGGCCCCAGCGAAGAGGCGCAGCGCAAGGGCCACTTCACCATCGACGTGTACACGACCACCACCACGGGCGCGCGCTACACGTCGCGAGTGAAGGCGAAGGGCGATCCCGGATACAGCGCCACCGCGGTGATGCTCGGCGAATCCGCGCTGAGCCTCGTCCTCGGCGGCGATGCACTGCCGGATTCGGCCGGCGTCCTCACCCCCGCGACGGCACTCGGCGACGTCCTGGTGACACGGCTGCGCGACGCGGGCTTCGAGATCTCTGCGCGAAAACTGTGAGCGGTTGGGCGCGTGTGAAGATGACACGCGCCCACCCCTCCCGCTAGTGTCGAACCTTGTGCGCGGACGGCCGCGCACGCGATGAGAGATGTGGGAGTTCGAGTGAACGGCACGAGCGCGCAGGCAGGCCCCGCGGCCTCGCTCGCCCTCATGCCCTTCTGGCCCTCCCGCCGAGGCCACGCCTTCGACCAGGGATGTTGCTGACCAGCCTGCTCGCTGGTCTTTGCTGCCCTGACGGTTCGCTCTCTCGGTCGGAGTCTCGATGTTCAAGCTCTTGATTTTCACGCTGGTCGGCGTGGGTGCCCAGCTGGTCGACGGCGCTCTCGGCATGGCCTTCGGCGTGACTGCGACCACCCTGCTCGTGTTCAGCGGCGTCGGACCGGCACACGCCAGCGCAGCAGTGCATTTCGCCGAGGTCGGTACGACGCTCGCCTCCGGTGCGTCGCACTGGCGGTTCCGCAATATCGACTGGGCCCTCGTCCTGCGCCTGGGCGTCCCCGGCGCCATCGGCGCGTTCCTCGGTGCGACGGTGCTGTCCCAGTTGTCGACGGCCGCCGCCGTCCCCGTGACGTCGACGATCCTGCTGGCGATCGGTGTCTACGTCCTGCTCCGCTTCTCGATCCGCCCTCCCGCCGTCAACGACGCCCGGACGTCGCCGCACACGGCGAAGTTCCTGTCACCGCTCGGACTGTTCGGTGGATTCATCGACGCGAGCGGCGGCGGCGGCTGGGGGCCGATCACCACCAGCACGCTGCTCTCGCGCGGCAAGACCGCACCGCGCACCGTCATCGGTTCGGTCAGCGCGTCGGAGTTCCTGGTGTCCGCCGCGGCCAGCATCGGGTTCATCTTCGGTCTCGGCAGCGACTTCTTCGACAACATCCCCATCATCGCTGGGCTGGCTCTCGGCGGCATCATCGCCGCACCGCTCGCCGCCTGGCTCGTCAGCCGGGTGCCCGCGACCCTCCTGGGAACCGGTGTCGGCGGCATCATCATCATCACCAACGCGCAGAAGCTGTTCAAGACGTTCGACGTCACCGGCGTCGCCGCCACCCTCGGGTACCTCGCTCTCGTTGCGGTGTGGGCCGGACTGCTGGTCGTCGCCTGGCGTCGCTCGCGTCTCAGCGCGGCAGAGGCCGCAGGCGATCTGCACCGGATCGACGCCGAGAACGACACGCCCGTCGAGTCGGAAGCCCCGTCCCTCGAGCCGTCCACCGGCGAGAAGGCCTGACCTCACCTCCCGCCCTTACCTCGGGGCGAACCTCCGCAGGACATCCGACCACACCGCATCCTTACCAGCGGGTAACATTGGGTGCGGTTCATGGCACCCGTCCGGTGCTCCAAGTGCGGAACAGTGAGGCATTTCATGACTGAGCGTGT